>NZ_JAGUUD010000003.1:0-210702 GCF_020177535.1 Paraburkholderia sp. XV
CGAAGTGCAGGCGCAGTCGGATAACGTCGAGATCACCGCGCAAAAGACGCTGAAGCTGTTGTCCGCGAACGATCAGATTGAAGCTTCCGCGAAACAGGAAGTGTTGTTGACCTCGGGCGGTGCGTACATTCGCATCCGCGAGGGCAACATCGAAATTCACGCGCCCGGCAATATCGATATCAAGGGTGCGCAGCATACCTTCAATGGCCCGACGAGCCTGAACCGTACGTACAACATGGAAGGCAAGAAGGCGGACATGCGCCTGCGTTATGTCGACGCGGACGGCAACGTGCCGCAAGGCGAACCGATCAAGCTGATGTCCGAAGACGGCACGTTGCATCACGTCGTGCTCGATGGCGAAGGCAAGGGCGAGCTGAACGGCATCGATTTCGGAAAGTTCGTCGCGGACCAGCTCAAACGCAGCGGAGAATGACAATGGGCAACCGTCCCATGATTCAACATACGGCCTGCATCGACTTGCCGGGCGAACCTGTCGAATGCTGGGCCGAAACGGATATCACCGTACTGTTGCGCAAGCATCGCGATGTGATCTTCGACATTCACGTCAACAAGGGCGCGACGTATACGGTCGAAGCGACTGAAGACTGGCTCTATGACGTAGCCAAAAAGAAGCGCGTGCAGCAGGGGCAGTTCACGGACGGTGAGCGCTATCACATCTGGATCAGCCGCGCGTTCAAGGGGGAACTGCTGCTCAAGCAGAACGGCAAGGTACTGCAGCGCTATTCGATGCTGCAGTTCGGTTTGACGGGCAGCAATCCTGATCCGAAGGCGAAGCCCGATCCGATCATCATTGCGCTGGGTATCAATCAGGCGAGCAAACCGCCATTCGCATCTGCGCCCACCAGCCAGCCGCAAGTGCCGTCGCTTCTGTCGTATCCACAGCCGGCGCTTCCCGATTATCTGCGCGCGCCGAAGCCGTTCGATCCGTTGGCGGCGCAGCAGCAATGGATGTGTCCCGTGCCGATCAAACTGGCAGCAGGCACGGAGCAGCAGCCGACGCAGGAAGCCCATGTCGCGGAGGTCGACAAGCGTTCGTTTCCTCAGGAAGTGCTCGATGCGGTCGCCGCGGGCGGCGGCGACGAGACCGCGCTCGACACGAACAAGATCGCAACACGCAACTGGCTCATCGGTCAACTCGCAGGCGCAACAGCTTTTCTCAGCGACAACAAGGAATGGATCAAGGAACTGTTCCTGGAGAGATTCAGGCTGATGAAGATAGTTCACAAGAACGTGGGCGAGCGCTGGTATGTCGTGTTCACCGGCAATCCGCGCGTGCGCAAGCTGGTGACGGCGGCGCGCTATGGCGTGAAGCATGAGAAGGTGCTGACCATCGCGGGGGGCGCGGGCACGGTGGAATCGGGCGCAGCTGCTGCGTGGGAAAGCTCGAAGGGTGCATTCAGGAAGGCCGGGTTGATCGCGCTGATCTTTACCGTTTCGCTCGATGTCGCGGAATGGCTGCATGATTACGAGCAGATTGGGCCAGACGGCAAACGGAAGAAAGACTTCGCTGATCTGCTTGCCAAGATCGGAATGGATCTTGCGAAGGCGGGTTTGAGTGCGGCAATCGCATCGGCTCTCGTAGGCACGCTGGTGGCGGCGGCCGCGGGAGCCACACTCCCCGTTGCGTTTATCGTGGTCGGCACGATCGGTGCGGCTATCGCCATCGGCTACGGCCTCGACGCGATCGACAAGCGTGTCCATGCGACCGAGCATGTCTCATCGTGGTTTCGTTCAGTTGGTGAATCGATGAAGAAGGCGGCGGAATATCTCGCGAAGTCAATGCCGAAGGATTACGATTCCTATCCGCTCATGTATATGCCGTAATGAATTTTCTATGACCCGTCCCTGCACTGAATGTCGCATATGCAATCGACCATGAGACTCCGACGGGAGCAGCCCGACCACGTGCTGACCACGGCGAAAAAAGTTGCCCTGTTGTCACCGGTATCAATTCTGGTCGCAACAGTCTTTGCGTATTTTGTATACGCGGGCGAACTGGCCGCATCCAGCTGGACATGGAAGATCGGCTTGCTAGTGATGTTGCTATGCATCTGCGGACCGCTCGCCGTATCGTTCACGAATCGCGGCACCAACTCGTTGAAGGCGTTCGGCGTCGTCACGATGTTTGGCCTCTTCGTCGCCTACTTCTTCTTCGGCATTTTCGGCTATTTCTACTATTTCGTATTCGCGCCAATGCCTGCGTATATACGATGGCCAGGCCTGCTAGGCGGAATCGCATTGACGGCCTGCTGGATGTTGCTTGCACGCAAGAGTGTGCTGCACACCATCGCCAGGACACGGTTCGTCGCGCAGGCGTTCGTCGACAATGGCGACGAAATCGTCTACGACGTTCAGCGTGGGATGAAGGCGTATGAGCGCTTCAACAAGGAGCGCTCGCCGTTCCCCAGGATCTTCATGTATCTGTCCATCGGGATTGCCCCGTTCTACCTGATACTGAGCAGGCTGTTATCGGAGAACTTCGGCGCAAACGGCGTGCTGCTTTTCGTCGCGATACTGGGGATGCCTGTATCTCTGTGGTTTGCAGGCGTGCTCGTGCGGACCTGGCTCGTCATGATCGCCTTGCCGGCGAAGATGACGAAAGAGCAGGGCAAGGCGGTCGTGGTGTCGGACTAGACAACTCATCGGCTCGACGGCATGGAAATCGCCATCGAACGGGTCATCGAAGAATCAGTCGTCTCTGCACGAATGTCGCTTACGCAATCAACCATGAGACTCGGACGGGAGCAGCCCGACCATGTGCTGGCCACGGCGAAAAAAGTAGCCCGATTGTCACCAATACCCATGCTTGCCGCAACGGTATGTGCCTACGTTATCTACGTAGATGAACTGGCCGCATCCAGCTGGACATGGAAGATCGGCTTGCTAGTGATGTTGCTATGCATCTGCGGACCGCTCGCCGTATCGTTCACGAATCGCGGCACCAACTCGTTGAAGGCGTTCGGCGTCGTCACGATGTTTGGCCTCTTCGTCGCCTACTTCTTCTTCGGCATTTTCGGCTATTTCTACTATTTCGTATTCGCGCCAATGCCTGCGTATATACGATGGCCAGGCCTGCTAGGCGGAATCGCATTGACGGCCTGCTGGATGTTGCTTGCACGCAAGAGTGTGCTGCACACCATCGCCAGGACACGGTTCGTCGCGCAGGCGTTCGTCGACAATGGCGACGAAATCGTCTACGACGTTCAGCGTGGGATGAAGGCGTATGAGCGCTTCAACAAGGAGCGCTCGCCGTTCCCCAGGATCTTCATGTATCTGTCCATCGGGATTGCCCCGTTCTACCTGATACTGAGCAGGCTGTTATCGGAGAACTTCGGCGCAAACGGCGTGCTGCTTTTCGTCGCGATACTGGGGATGCCTGTATCTCTGTGGTTTGCAGGCGTGCTCGTGCGGACCTGGCTCGTCATGATCGCCTTACCGGCGAAGATGACGAAAGAGCAGGGCAAGGGGGTCGTGGTGTCGGACTAGACGGGTTACGGTTCTACGACATTGAAATCGCCATCGAACTGATCGAGCGTCTCGAGCAGCGCGCGGAACAGCGCCACATCGCCTTCCAGCAGAATCTCGCGCGCCGCGACAGCATCCTTGAAGCCCGTCTCCCCACAGAGAATGCGGTTCAGCGTCTGCCTCGACATCGAAACGTGCAGATGGGCGCCTTCGCCGCGCACAGACGACGACCACGTCAACGCGCCGTGTTGCAGGTTCAGCGTGAACTGCCGGTGAATGTCGGTGAACCGCCAGTCGATCTGCATCTTCAGATGCTGCGCCTTCAACCCATCGACCCGTACCGCGAGGTAGTCGAAGAACATTTCTTCCGTGATCGCGCACACCATGTCACGGCTGCGGTTGCTGAATTGCGTCGAAGCATCGCGGCCCTCGCGCAACTCGCGCGCGCCGAGCAGGAACGCGTTACGCCACGTCGCCGATTCCGCCTGATAGCCCATCTGCTCCAGCGCAGCCGCGCCGAGTTCGCGCGCCTCGCGCAGGCGCGGTTGAGCGAACACGAGATGATTCATCACTTGTGCGACCCACCGGTACTCGCCCTTTTCGAAGTCCACGCGGGCGCGCTCGAGGATCGCACCGGCGCCGCCCATGTACTCGACGTAGTGGGGCGCCGAGGCTTCTGGCGGTAGCGCATGCAGGTTACTCGGATTGCCGTCGTACCAGCTCAGATAGTGCTGGTACACCGCCTTCACGTTGTGCGATACGGTGCCGTAGTAGCCGCGCGTATGCCACATGTCGAGCAACGCATCGGGCAGCCGGATCTGCTCCGCGATCTCGGCGGCATTCAGCCCGTGATTCATGAGCCGTACGGTCTGGTCGTGCAGGAACTTGTAGAGATCACGTTGCGCCGCCAGGTAGCCGACGATCCGCTCCTTGCCCCACGTCGGCCAGTTGTGCTGCGCGAACACGACTTCGGCGTCGTGTCCGTAGCGATCGAGCGATTCGCCGAGGTAGCGCGACCACAGTTGTGCATTACGAACCTGCGCGCCGCGCAGCGGACACAGATTGTGCAGCGAGCGCGTCCCGTTCTCCGCGAGATTGAGCGCGCGCTCCTGCGGAAAGTAGAAATGCATCTCGGCGGGCGCTTCGCTTTCGGGCGTCAGCTGGAACACGATCTCGACGCCGTCGATCACATGCGTCTCCGACGCCGCCTTGATCAGTTGCGTGGGCGCGATCAGCGTGATCGTCCCGCGCGGAATGGTTTTGCCCATGCCTGCGTCGATCTGGCAACAGGCGTTGCGCGCGAGCGTGTGGCCGAACTGGAACTGCGCGCGGCGCGCCATGGCCGTGCCCGCCATCACGTTTTCCGACACCGCTTCTTCCATGAAGCCCACTGGCGCGATGATCGCTGTCTTGCCTGCGATCACATCCTGCTCGGTGACGACGCCACGCACACCGCCGAAATGATCGGCGTGACTGTGGCTGTAGATCACGGCGACAACGGGGCGCTTCGGGCGATGCGCAAAATACAGATCGAGCGCGGCGGCTGCCGTCTCCTTGCAGGTCAGCGGATCGATCACGATCAGCCCGCTGTCGCTTTCGATAAACGTGATGTTCGAGACGTCGAAGCCTCGCACCTGGTAGATGCGCTCCGTCACCCTGAACAGCCCATGCAGCATGTTCAGCCGCGCGTGACGCCATAGCGCGGGGTGAGCCGTCGCGGGCGCGCGTTGTTCTTCGAGAAAGCGGTAGTCTGCGAGGCTCCAGACCAGTTGATCGTACGTGCCGCGAATCTCCGCGTCGGGAATCGTGCCGATGAAGCCGCGCCGCGCGTCGGCTTCTTCGAGGGGATCGTCCGGCGGCAGTTCGCGCAGCGCACGCTCTTGCGCGGATACGGTGGCCGCGGAAGCGGGCAATGATGGATAAGGTGTCGGGTGTGGCATTGAATGCTCCTGTTGGACAGGTCGCGCCCGCGGCATCAGCAGTCGCGGACGCTGAATCCAGATGGTGGGTCTTTCGAATCAGCGCGCGGCGGCGCGAATCATGTCCGCCGCCTTTTCACCGATCATCATCGCGGGCGCATTCGTATTGCCGCCGATCAGCGTAGGCATGATCGAGCAATCGACGACGCGCAGCCGCTCGACGCCTCTCACCCGCAGTTCGCTATCGACGACCGCGAGCGGGTCATTGGCGGCCCCCATCCGGCAGGTGCCGACCGGGTGGTACAGACAATCGGCGTGACTGCGCACGAAGGCGCGCAGGCTTTCCTCGCTCGCGAAGCTTTCGCTTTTCATCTCGCGTCCGCCGAGGTCTTTCATGGCCGGCTGGTTCATCACGTCGCGCATGATCCGAATCCCGGCGATCAACGTTTCCATGTCGCGCGGCGCGCTCATCAGACGCGTATCGATCAGCGGCGCTTCGCGCATGTCGGGCGACCGGAGACGCACGACACCGCGGCTCTCGGGGCGCAGCACGCAGATATGCCCAGAATAGCCATGCCCCAGCTTGCGCCGGCTGCCCATGTTGCGATTGCCGATCAGCGCGACCGTGAAGACGAGATTCAGGTCGGGGCGATCGAGCTCAGGCCGGCTCTTCACGAACGCGCCTGCTTCGACGAAGTTCGATGTCAGCATGCCGGCACGCTGGCGCCGGTAGCGGCGGATTTCCTTCAACAGCCGCAAGCCGCCGCGCAGCGTGGCGCCGAACAGATCGGTGCTGTCGAGTTGCGTGTTGATGACGATGTCGAGATGATCCTGCAAGTTCTCGCCGACGCCGGGCAGATCGTGACGTACGTCGATGCCCATTTCCCGCAGATGTTTCGCCGGTCCGATCCCCGAAGCGAGCAGCAGTTGCGGCGAATTGAACACGCCGCCGCTCACGATCACCTCGCGCCGGGCGCGCAAGGTCTGTTCGACGCCGTCGCGCGAGACCACCACGCCGACCGCGCGCCGTCCTTCGAACACGAGGCGCAGCGCCTGCGTTCCCGTCAGCACATGCAGGTTATGGCGGCCGCCGTTATAGCGCCCATCGACGGTCTTGCCGCGATGCAGGTACGCACGCGCGGCGTTCCAGCGCTCGCCGTTGTGCTGGGTCACCTGGTAGTAGCCGAAGCCTTCCTGTTCGGCGCCGTTGAAGTCGTCGTTCAGCGCGTGGCCCGCCTGCTGCGCGGCTTGCAGGAAGTACCGGCAAAACGGATTGGGCGAACGGAGATCGTTCACGTACAGGGGGCCGTCCGTCCCGTGCCACGGGTTGGCCGTGCCGGCAAAACGCGTATTGTTTTCGCTGCGCCTGAAGTAGGGCAGGACGTCGTCATAGCTCCATCCCGTGCAGCCCTGCTCGGCCCAGTCGTCGTAATCCTTGCGATGGCCCCGGATATACACCATGCCGTTGAGCGACGACGAGCCGCCTAGCACGCGTCCACGCGGCTGATAGCTGCGGCGGCCGTCGAGTGCCGGCTGCGGCTCGGTGTAGTAGCCGTAGTTGTAAGGCCCCGGCTTGACGACGGTTTTCGCGAGGCCCACGGGTGTCCAGATCAGGTAGTGGTCGTCGGGGCCGCCGTTTTCGAGCACGGCGACGCTGACGGTGGGATCGTCGGACAGACGTCCTGCCACGGCGCAACCGGCGGAGCCGGCGCCGATCACGAGATAGTCGTATTCGCCTGAAAGAGGCGGGGAGGCGGACCGGGTCATCGATGGGTTCCTTTTTGTTGTGCGGCAGGCGTGGGCGCCGTTGCTGTCTCCAGGCGGTATGGGGTACGACAATAGAGGGCGCATCGGAAGGGCGGGACTACCCGAATCGGGTAGGGGTGAGACGGGAGACGCGTTGTCGCCGGATCGGCTTGCTCGCGGTCAAGCCAACGCCTGCAAAATCGTCCAATACTTTCGACAGGACTTTCCCTAGCATCTCTCCAAGGTCGGTCCAACAGGAGAAGGGAATTGTCTTTGCAAGCAGAAGCACAGCCGTCGGTCGATACGGAAGCCGCACGCAAGCCCGAGCGCTGCGTCATCGTCGTGGACGCAGCGCTGGCGCCGGGCAAGGCATCGAACGCGGCAGCCGTCGTCGCGTTCACGCTGGGGCAGCGCCACAGCCATCTCGTCGGCGCGCCATTGCGGGAGAGCGACGGCACCGCGCATCCCGGTCTGATCCCCATCGGCATTCCCGTGCTCAAGGCCACTGCGCAGCAATTGAGCGAGCTTCGGCAGAAATCCCTGCCGCACTGCGACGTAGTGGATTTTCCCGTGCAAGGGCAAGCCACCACCGACTACGACGCCTTCCTCGACGCCGTCAACGCGCTTTCCGGCCCTTCGTTGCAATACCTCGCAATCGGCCTCGTCGGACCGAGGAACAGGATCGGCAAACTGGTCGGCGGCTTCGCGCTGTTCGCATGATGATCGCCAACCTCACATCGGAGCTGGACGGGCAGCTGTGGTCCATCGGTATCGACCGCCCGGACAAGCGCAACGCGCTCAACGGCACGATGTTCGATGCGCTCGCGAACGCGCTGCGGCTTGCGCAGGGCGACGTGCGTGTCCATTGCGTGCTGCTGCACGGCACCGACGATTGCTTCTGCGCGGGTCACGACACAGCGGCGTTCGGCGCACTGTGGCCGCAGTCCGCCGACGGCGCGGTCGCGCGCTGCATCAAGGCGTTTGCGGAGCAACCCAAGCCGCTCGTCGCCGCTGTGAACGGTGCGGCAGTGGGCTTCGGCGCGACGATGCTGTTGCATGCCGACTGGGTCGTGGCCGGCGAAAGCGCGATGTTCCGCTTTCCGTTCGCCGACCTCGGCATCGTCCCCGAGGCGGGCGCCACGGCCTTGCTGGCTCGCCGGGTCGGCGATCTGGTGGCGCGCGACTGGTTGATGAGCGGCCGGCCGGTCGGCGCGGCAGAAGCCTTGCAACGCGGCTTCGTTTCGCGCGTGGTGCGTGACGCCGAGGTCCGCGAAGCGGCTGTCGAGTACGCATTGCGCCTCGCTTCGAAGCCGCCGAGCGCGCTTCAGGCCACGCGGCGCCTGTTGCGCGAAGGCGCCACGCTGTCGGCCGCGCAGGCGATCGACGGCGAGCTTGCATATCTCAACGCGTATATCCCGGCTGTTTCATGGAGGTCGATTCCTCATGCGTAGCGTTCATATCGTCCATGCTCACCCGGAACCGCGCTCCTTCTGCACGGCAATGGCACATGACGCGCGACGCGTGCTGACGGCGCGCGGCGACAACGTGAGCTTATCCGATCTGTACGCGCTGGACTTCGATCCCGTCGTCCGCGCGAGCGATTTCACCCGACGCGCCGATCCGGACTACCTCGTCTACGCGTTAGAGCAGCGCCATGCGCTCGAACACGATACCGTTGCGCCCGACATCAGGCGCGAAGTCGATGCGCTGATGGCCAGCGACATCCTGATGCTGGTGTTCCCGCTCTACTGGTTCTCGGTCCCGGCGCTCGTCAAGGGCTGGATCGACCGCTGCTTCCTGTCGGGTGCGCTGTATGGCGGCAAGCGCATCTACGGGCGAGGCGGCATGGTGGGCAAACGGGCCGTGATCGGCGTCACGCTGGGCGGACGGGAGCACATGTTCGGCGCGCAAGGCATACACGGCGAACTCGCGCGCGGCATGCTGCGTCACCTGCTGCAGGGCACGCTCGGCTATGTCGGCTACGAGGTGCTCGGACCGTTCTTCGCCTGGCATGTCCCTTACTGTTCGTCGGCCGAGCGGGCGCAGACGCTCGCGCGCTGGAGCGATTTCGTCGAACGGCTCGACGCGCAGCCGTGCATGACCATGCCGCGGCTGGAGGACTATGATGATATTTTTTGTCCGCTTCCCTAGGCCGCATCACAATGAAAGCCACATTGCCGACCCCTTCCGTCAAGCTCTGGCGCGCGCCCGACGTCATGGATGCCGTCATGCTCAAGGGTCAGTTCGTCGGCCACCGGTATCCGCCGCACACGCATGACACCCATTGCCTTGCCGTGATCACGGGCGGAACGCTCGCGGTCGAGGTCCGGCAGGAGCGGCGCCTGTGCCATCGCGGCGACGTGATCGTCATCGATGCGGACGTGGTGCATGCGGGCGTAGCCGCAGGCGACGGCCACTGGAAGATGCGCGTCGAACACGTGCAGCCTGCAGCGCTTGCTGCTTATTGCGAGCGGCTCGGCATCGCGCGAAGCGAACGGTTCGAGGTGACGAGTCCGTTCATCGTCGACCCCGAGGTGTCGCGTTACCTCTACGGCGTGAACTGGTGTTCCGAAGTGGACGACGATCCGTTCAAGCGCAGCGAGGCGCTTGCGTGTGCTGTCGTCGGACTGCGTGCGCGGCACGCGGCACGCGCGGCCGGTCTGCCCGTGGTGCGCAGGGAGCCCGAACTGGTTCGCGCCGTCAAGAGCCGTCTGTGCGACGACCTTCACGCACGCGTGACGCTGTCGACGCTTGCCTGCGAGTTCGGCGTGACGCCGTTCGTGCTGCTGCGTGCATTCGAACGCGAAGCCGGGCTGAGCCCGCATGCGTTCCAGCAGCAGGAACGCGTGCGCCACGCCTTGCCGATGCTGCGGTCCGGCAGACCCATCGCGGAAGTCGGCGCGCGAACCGGCTTTGCCGATCAGTCGCACTTCACGCGTGTGTTCAAGCAGCAAACGGGCGTGACACCGAAGGTCTATCAGGCCGCGTTTTCATGATAGGGGGAGCCCGGATGTGAGCGGGCCGGGCGGACGCATGCCCCGTCGCGATCAGCGCGTCATAGCCGATCGACACGCTCAACGCTCTCGTCGGCTGCATGCCGATGCTGGGGGCGGCCGGTCGAGAGCGACTGGCCACTTTCTTGATGGTCAGTCGCGCACGGCGACGATGGCCTCGATTTCGACCGTGATGTTGTTCGGCAGCGAACCCACGCCGACAGCCGAACGCGAGTGACGGCCGGCATCGCCGAATACCTCGACGAACAGGTCCGAGCAACCGTTTATCACGCGGGGATGCTCGGCAAATTCGGAGGTCGCGTTGACCATGCCCAGCAGTTTGACGACGCGCCGCACACGCTGCAGATCGCCGAGTTCCGCATGCAATACGGCGAGCAGGTTCAGACCGACGAGTTGCGCGTGCCGATAGGCTTCATCGGCCGTGACCGTCGCGCCGACTTTGCCTGTCAGCAGTTGGCCGGTTTCGTCGAGCGGCCCCTGGCCGGACAGAAACAGCAGGCCGCCCTCGCGTGTGCAGTGCATGAAGTTGCCGATGGGCGTCGGCACAGTGGGAAGCGTCAGGCCGCGCGCGCGCAGCCGCTCATAACAATTCATCGGCAAGTCGAAAAGCGAAAGAGTTCTCAGGGAAATTCAATGCGCCGCAAGGCGCTCTGCTGTCAGCGACAGCGGCAGGATCAGCGCCAGCCAAGGCGGGTTTCGATGCGAGCCGCGACGCTCTGCACGGCCTGCGCGTAACGCTCGGTGCCTTGCTCCGCTTTCGCCTCGGGCATCACGATCGAAATGGTGAAGACGCATGCGCCCGAACGGTTCATCACGGGTGCGGCCAGACACGCCACGGATGCATCCGACTCGCCGATCTGGATCGACAGCCGCTCATCGAGCGCTTGCCGTGCGTTGCGCGCGAGCACGTCGGGGCGCGTCTCGGCGCGGCCGGTAGGCGACGGCTGCGCGTATTGCCTGAAAAACGCGGTGCACTCGGCGGCGGGCAAATGTCCCGCCAGCAGTCGCCCGGACGCGGTCCAGTTCACCGGCACGCGGCTGCCCACGCGCGAGGTCACGCGGAAATGGCCGGGGCCTTCGGCCATCTGCAGCACGACCATCATGCCTTCTTCGAGCCCGCACACCTGCACGGTCTCTTCGACTTCCGCCGACAGCCGCTGCATTTCCTCGTTGGCCACTGCGAGGTAGTCGAGCGAGCCTGCATACGTGAGCCCATAACCATAGAGCCGCGAGCCGAGCCAGATCGCACCGTCGGCCGAGCGCGACAACAGGTTCTTGTCGACCATGTCGTTGATGATCGAGTAGACCGTCGACAGCGGCGCGTTCAGGACATGCGCGATCTCATACGCGGTGGCCGGTTTGCCGGCCTCCTGAAGCGCATCGAGAATCTGCACCGCGCGATCGAGTGCGCTGGTGCGCGTGCGAGGCGCGGCGGCTTCGGCAGCGGGGCTCGCATCGACGCGGGCGGGCGTCTGAGCAGCCGCGGTGGAACGGGGCGGTCGTGCCATGTAGTCCTCGGATAGGGATGTTTTTGTCCAGTTGACGCCAGGACATTGTATGTTAGACTCATCCACAATTACAACATATATTCCTTAATTAAGGAATGACGCTTTCGGAGGCGCTGGAATGGACATCCGCTCTCGATCAGGCTTACGCCCCGTCATCAACGTCTCGGGCACGATGACGGGCCTGGGCGCGTCCAGCGTCGGCGCAGCCGTGATCGACAGCGTCGCGGAGATCCTGCCGCAGTTCGTCGAAATCGACGACCTGCAGCGCAAGGCCTCGGCCGCGATCGCGCGGGCGTGCGGCAGCGAAAGCGGGTACGTGACGGCGTCGTGCTCGGCGGCCATCACGTTGAGCATCGCCGCCGCCATGACGGGCGACGACCTCGGCCTGATCGAACGTTTGCCGGACACCACGGGCCTGCGCAACGAAGTCGTCGTGCAGACAGGCCACCTCGTCAATTATGGCGCACCCGTCGACCAGGCGATCCGGCTCGCGGGCGCACGCGTCGTGCCCGTCGGCGCGGCGACGGAAGCGCATGGCTATCAACTGGCATCGGCAATCGGCGAGCGCACTGCGGCCGCATTGTATGTCGTCTCGCATCACACCGTGCAATACGGCATGATCCCGCTCGAAGCATTCATCGAAGTCGCGCACGCGAAGGGCGTGCCCGTGATCGTCGATGCCGCGTCCGAATACGACCTCACGCGCTTCATCGCGGCGGGCGCCGACCTTGCGCTGTATTCGGCGCACAAGTTTCTGGGCGGGCTGACGGCGGGCATCGTCGCGGGCTCGAAGGCGCTGGTGCGCGCCGCGTATTTCCAGAACGGCGGCATTGGGCGCGGGATGAAGGTCGGCAAGGAAGGTATCGTCGGCGCCATCGCGGCGCTGGAGCAATGGCGCACGCGCGATCACGCTGCCATGCGCGCAACGGAGCGCAGCTACCTGACGCTGTGGCGGGAAACGCTGAACCGTCAGACGGGCGTATGGGCGGAAATCGAGGCCGACCCGACAGGCAATCCGCTCGACCGTCTGAAGCTTCATATCGATCCGAATCAGGCCCGCATCACCGCCTGGGATCTCGCCGACGCGCTGGCGCATCCGCAAGGCGACGACGCCCCCGTGATCGTGCGCGACCACGAAGCCGAACTGCATTTCTTTTACCTCGATCCATGCAACCTGCACGCGGGCGAAGAGCAGGTGGTGCTCGCGCGGATCGTGGCCGAGCTCGAGCGGGCGCTGGCGTCGCCCGAACCGCTTGTCACGCCGTTTCACAAACGCGACGCGCGCCGGATTGCGGCGCGTCGCGCATGGCCGGATTGAACGAGACAGATAAACCGGCTGCACTGAACTGATTCACTGCCAGCTTCAACGGTCAGATTGGCCGATGCATCTTGTTCAAGGTGCTGCTTCGTCACGTCTGTTTAGGATGCCTTAAGTCATTGGATCAGCCATCAATCCATTGGCTTTTATTTCAACCAGAGGAAACCACGATGTATAACAAGATTGCCCGCTCAGCCATTGCCGTCGCTGTTGCCGGACTCGGCATGCAAGCCGCCTACGCGCAAAGCAGCGTCACGCTGTATGGCATCGTCGATGCCGGCTTTACATACACGAACAACCAGAAGGGCGAGCACAACATCCAGGCGACGCAGGGCAACGTACAGGGCTCGCGCTGGGGCCTGCTCGGCAGCGAGGACCTGGGCGGCGGCAACAAGGTGCTGTTCCGCCTCGAAAACGGCTTCAGCCTGGAGACGGGCGCGTTGGGCCAGGGCGGCCGCCTGTTCGGCCGCAGCGCATGGGTCGCGCTGCAAAACAGCAAGGCAGGCACGATTACGCTCGGCCGCCAGTACAACAGCGTGCAGGACTATCTGTCGAACCTGCAGGCCAACGGCGTCGGCGCGTTGAGCCAGTATGGCAACGCGGTCTACGACAACGACGACCTGAACAACACGTACCGCACCAGCAACGCAGTGAAGTACACGACGCCGACGATCGCCGGCTTCACCGCGAATGCCATGTACGCGTTCTCGAACACGGCGGGCGACTTCGCCAACAACCGCGCATGGAGCGTCGGCGCCGACTACGTGAACGGCCCGTTGCGCCTCGACGCCGCGTACTCGCTCACCAACCAGCCGGCGACCAGTACAACGGGCGCCGCACCGTCTGACAACTACTACAGCACGAGCACCTCGATCATCAGCAACGTGAAGCGCAACCAGGTATGGGGTGCGGGCGGTGCATACACGATCGGTCCGGCGACGCTCGCGCTGCTGTACACGAATTCGCACTTCGACATCATCGCGGGCGGCAGCCTGCACTTCCAGAACTACGAAGCGATGCTCAAGTACCAGGCGACGCCCGCAACGCTCGTCACGCTCGGCTACATCTACACGCTGCAGAACAGCACGGCGGCGTCGGCGAAAAACGCGCACTACAACCAGGTCGCACTGGGCGGCGAGTACTTCCTGTCGAAGACGACCGACCTGTACCTGAACGGCATCTATCAGCGCGCGTCGGGCGCAAATGCGTGGATTGAAGGCATTTCGAATCCGTCGAGCAATCAAGGCCAGTTCGTCACCGTGGCAGGCATCCGCCACAAGTTCTAACGCCCGGCATGGCAACAGGCATGAAAGCGCGTCATCGCAGCGCGCCGTGTGCTGTTGCCGATCACCTTTATCAGGAGCAAACATGGCGACCGTCACCGGCAGTCTGCTACTCGTCTACGCATTGATCGCGATCGTCGCACTCGTCGTGCTGATCGCACGCTTCAAACTGAATCCGTTCATCACGCTGATGGTGGTGTCGGTCGCGCTCGCGCTGGCCGTCGGCATGCCGATGACGTCGATTCTCAAGTCGTTCGAAACAGGCGTCGGCGGCACGCTCGGCCATATCGCGATCGTGGTCGGGCTCGGCACGATGCTCGGCAAGATGATGGCCGAGTCGGGCGGCGCCGAGCGTATCGCGCGCACGCTGATCGACCTGTTCGGACCGAAGAACGTGCACTGGGCGATGATGTGCATCGCGTTCCTGGTCGGCCTGCCCGTGTTCTTCGAAGTGGGCTTCGTGCTGCTGATCCCGATTGCGTTCAACGTTGCGCAGCGCACAGGCACCTCGATGATCCGCGTCGGCATTCCGATGGTCGCGGGTCTGTCCGTCGTGCACGGGCTGATTCCGCCGCACCCGGCCGCGCTGCTGGCCGTCACCGCGTATGGCGCGGATATCGGTCACACGATCTTCTACGCGCTGATCGTCGGCATTCCGACTGCGGCCATTGCCGGTCCGCTGTTTTCAAAGCTGATTGCGCGCGTCGTGGTACTGGACGGCGTGAATCCGATGGCGCAACAGTTCATCGAGCAGGATGCGAGGCGCGCCAACCAGGCCTTGCCGGGGTTCGGCATCACGCTGTTGACGGTGCTGTTGCCGGTCTTGCTGATGCTGGTCGGCAGCTGGGCGGACCTGATCGTGCCCGCGAAGACCACGGCCAACGACGTGCTGCATCTGATTGGCCATCCCGACATGGCGCTGCTGCTTGCCGTGCTGCTGAGCTTCTACACGTTCGGCACGACACGCGGCTTCGGGCGCGAGCAAATCCTGAAGTTCACCAACGAGTGTCTCGCGCCGACCGCGAGCATCACGCTGGTGGTGGGCGCGGGTGCGGGCTTCGGGCGCATTCTGATCGACAGCGGCGCGTCGAAGGCGATCGTCGATGTCGCGACGGGCGCGCATGTGCCGCTGCTGATCCTCGCATGGCTGGTGGCGGCGCTGATTCGCGTTGCAACGGGTTCGGCGACGGTCGCGATGGCGACGGCAGCGGGCATCATCGCGCCGATCGCGGCAGCGGCCGCATCGACGGCGACGGGCGTGCGCCCCGAACTGCTGGTGCTGGCAACGGGCGCGGGCTCGCTGATCCTGTCGCACGTCAACGACGGAGGCTTCTGGCTCGTGAAGGAGTACTTCGGCATGAGCGTGCCGCAGACCTTCAAGACGTGGACGGTTTGCGAAACGATCATCTCCGTCACGGCATTGTTACTGACGCTGGGTGTCGCGGCTGTGGTGTGAGATTTGCCGGGTGACGGCCGTCATCCCGACTCGATGACCTGCCGAGGCTGGCGAGCGCCGCTTGCCAGCCCGGAATCGACATTCGACGCATCGAGCGAACTTTCATAGACGCTCCGTGCGCTTCGCGCCGCGGGCCGCAGCAGCGACGCCTCGTCGCTGGCGATGGCAAAAAAACGCGGATACATTTCGACACCCCTGAGAAATATGGGAGACAAGTTCCGTTCATCTAATGGCATCGGGCGCCGCGATTTTGTCGAACATGTCGAACCCCGCCGATTCACGCGCGGGCGCAAGGAATAGTCGACGCGGCCAGGTGTTATCGGTAGATAGCGTTCCTCGATGGTTTGGCACATCAGGCGCGCATTCACCGACGGTGTCAAAAGTGAGAGGGCTAAATGAAAGTTGCAGTGATGGGCGCAGGCGCAGTGGGCTGTTTCTACGGCGGCATGCTTGCCAGAGCCGGGCATGAAGTGACGTTGATCGGCAGGCAGAATCATGTTTCAGCCATCGTGCGAACGGGACTGCGCCTCGAGTCGCGCGCTTTCGACGAATTCATCGACGTACGGGCATGCACGGATGCTTCGGGTGTGGCGGGCGCAGACACGATCCTGCTTTGCGTCAAGTCGCCCGATACGCAAGCCGCGGTGGAGGCGATGAAGCCCTACCTTTCGGCGTCTGCCGTTATCGTCACGCTACAAAACGGCGTCGATAACGCTGAACGGGTCCGCGCCCTGGTCGAGTGCGAAGTATTGGCTGCCGTCGTCTACGTCGGAAGCGAGATGGGCGGACCGGGCCACGTGCGACATCACGGACGCGGCGAACTGATCATCGAGCCGGGCAGTTCCGGCGAGCGTCTCGCTCGCGCCCTGAATGACGCGGAGATATCGACTTCCATATCCGCGAACGTACGCGGCGCGCTCTGGGAAAAGCTCGTTTTGAACTGCGCGTACAACGCGATTTCGGCACTCGTTCAATTGCCTTTCGGCGAGCTTTGTCAGCGAGGCGGGATAGCGGTGAACCAGGCAATGCGCGATATCGTCGCGGAATGCCTTGCGGTTGCCGGCGCGGACGGCGTGAACATCTCCAGGGACGTGGACGCGACGGTAGCAAGAATCATGGCGACAATTCCGGCGGGCCAGTATTCATCGACGGCACATGACGTCGCGACACACCGGCCCAGCGAAATCGACCATCTGAATGGGCATATCGTGGGCCGCGGCGCGGCGCTCGGCATCGCCACGCCCGTCAATCATCTTTTGATGATGATGGTTCGGGTTCTCGACAAGCAGCGGGCCGACCAACATTCGGTGAAAGCGGCGCCGGCGGATGGGGTGCTGATCTGAAGCCCGCATTTTCCGGCCGCCACCCGATGCCGCGCAGCGACACGCGGCCGTCACCGCCTCACACCGCGTTTTCACGCTCCAGTCGCTGATCGTCAGCGCCCCGATGCGTGGTCTGCTGTTCTTTCAGATACCGCGCGAGCTCGCCGTTCGTCACGAAGCTCGCGGCTGAGGAGGCCGCGAGAATGTCACTGGCTTCTTGCGGTTTCGCGATCCCGAAGCCCTGCACGTAGTCGACGCCCAGTTCCTCCAGCGCGCGCAGGGTCTGGAAGTCTTCGACCCACTCCGCGATGCTGCGCATGCCCAGATTGCGCGCGAGCGTAATGATCGCCTCGACGATCGCGATATCGGCGGGATGGTTGCACATCGTGCGTACGAACTCGCCGTCGATCTTCAATGCATCGGCCGACAGTTTCTTCAGGTAACGCAACGAGGTCTGCCCCGCGCCGAAATCGTCGATGGCGATCTTTGCACCCATGTCGTGCACGCGCGCGATGAAGCGTTCCGTATGTTCGAGATCGTGCAGCGCGACGCTTTCGGTAATTTCGATGCACAGGTAATGGACGATGTCCGCATGACGCGAGAACAGCGCGAACAACTCGTCGAGGAAATGTTCGTCGTTGAGCGAACCGCCGCTCAGGTTCACGCACACGAAGCGCGTGGTGGAGAGCGACGCGCGGTTCTCGCTGAGCCATGCGAGCGTCGTCGTGAGCACCCACCGGTCGATCTCCACGATCGTGCCCGAGTCTTCGGCGGCGGCGATCAGTTTCGCGGCCGTCGCCACTGCGCCGTCCGGCGTGCGCATGCGCAGCAGTATCTCGAAGTCCAGCGCTTCGGTTGGCGTATGCATCGACATGATCGGTTGCATCACGAGGAACAGCCCGTCGGGCAGGCGGCTTTGTCCCAGCGCCTCGATCAGGTTGATTTCGGCGGCGCGCTCCTCGAAGGCGGGCGCGCCCTTGCGCAGCGCCACGAGCCGCGCATTGCCGCCGCGTTTCGCGGCGCGGCACGCACGGTCCGCATAGGCGAGGGCGTCCAGCGCGCGTTCGCCTTGCGAGCACTCGACGACACCGATCGATCCCCGCACCTGGAACGCTCGCGTGTCGACATGAAACGGCGCGGCGTTCAACGCCGTGACGAGTTCGCGGCAACGCACGATGGCGTCGTCGATCGGCATGTTCGCGAGCACGCACACGAACTCGTCGCCGCCAATGCGCCCGATGGGGATATGGGCGCCGAGACGCTCGACGAGGCGCGCCGCGACATGCCGCAGGATTTCGTCGCCCGTTCCGTGGCCGAACAGGTCGTTGAACACCTTGAAGCGGTCGAGATCGAGATATGCGAGTGCCCATGGGGCGCTTTCGCCGCATTGCCGGTCGATGGCATGCTCGACGCCGCGACGGTTCAGGAGACCCGTCAGCGGGTCGTGTTCGGCGAGGAAGTGCAGCCGCTCGACCGCTTTCGAGCGGTCCGTCACGTCCTCGAGCGAGCCTTCGATAAAGCCGTTCGCGCGAATCGCCCGCAAGGAGTAGCGCCGCGAGTCCGTCTTCGTGCCCGCTGCGCCGTCGATTTCGATCGACGCCGAGTCGTCGCGTCCCAGCAATTCGCCAAGGGCGTGCTCGGCGCCCGGCGCGAAATAGTCGCCCCAGCGGCGCGTGCCGTCCTGTTCGTCATTCAGACCGAGCATGGCGTGCAGCGCCGGATTGGCGCGGACGAAGCAGCTTGCTCCGTTCAGCGTGAAGAGGCCGATCGGCGTGACGTCATAGGTGTTGCGCAGTTCGACCTGCATCTGGCGGCGGCGCTCGCGTTCTTCGCGCATCCGTTCCGCAATCGCGAACGCACACAGCATGCTCGACGACAGCGCCGTCACGACGGGGCTATGCGTGCCCGCCAGCGCTTTCACGCCGAACGCGGCGGCGAGCACTTCCGACAGCGTCGCGACCAGCACGATGGCCATCGACGCGACATACCAGAGCACCGTGCGCGAGCGCGCCTTGAAGAACAACTGCACGAGGAAGTAGGTCAGCACCAGGATGCAGAAACTGGCCGTCGCCCACAGCACGGGAATGAAGTGCCTGTAACTCAGCAGGAACGCAGCGGCCATCAGCACGCAGCCGCCGTACCGCACGGCCTGCAGGCTCCAGCGCAGACCGATCGCTTTCAGTTCGCGCCGAAACAGTTCCACGAACAGTGTCGTGGTCAGCACGTAGTAGGCCGCGAACGTGAACTCCCGCAAAAACTCGATATGGTCAGGCGGGACGATCCGGCCCAGCCATTCGGTGTCGAAGCCCATCGCGTTGGCGCTCAACCGCAGATTGCCGACGAGCCAGGCGGCAAAAATGACGTACGTCCATTCGCGATTGATGATGGCCGTCACGAACACGAAGATGGCGAGCGTCAGCAGGCCGCCCGTGATCAGCGCTGCGCTCTGGTAAAAGTCGAGCGTCGTTTCCTCGAGCTTGTCGAGGCTCGACGCCGAGGCGCTGATATAGGCGGGCCCCGAAAACGTGCCCCGGCACAGTATCTGTGCATCGGGCGTGTGCCCGTCGAGCTTCAGCGCAAAGCCGGCCTTGTTGTCGCGCATCGCGCCGCTCGTGCCGTGGCGGTCGCCTGCGCCGAGCAGCGTGGGGACGGGGCCCGCGCGCCAGCAGGAAATCGTTTGCGCGTGCCGCGACGGAAGATCGACGAAAGTGGCGTCGTCGCCCCCCATGGCGGGCGCGGTGAACATGAACCAGAACGGCGTTTCCGCCAGATGGGTACTGAAACGGGCGGTGTGCGGGCCGCTGCGCAGGCGTTCGACAGCGGCAGCGGGCGACAGCGTCGCCGACGGATCAGCGATCACGGAGAAGCTCAGCGGAACCGTCCCCGTCGTATCGAATTGGCGCGGCGCCCAGAGCAAGACGGCAACAGTGCCAAGCGCAATGACAAATGGCGCCACGTATACAGAGAAGCGCAGGAAAGCCCAGCCGGTCAGTCGGTCCCGAAACGCCCACTTAACGCTTGTCATCTGCTGCGGTTCCCCAGTGACTTCATTCCCGATTTCATTGCAATGCTCCAGCGGTCGGCAGCGAAAACACGATTGCGCCGACGTCCCCCCTTTTGTGGTCCGCCCGAATGACTTCGGGCGGACACCTTGCTCTACCTGCCTTACGCTTCGCTCAACGACCTCAGGTATTCCGGGGCGCTGTCCGGCACGCTGCCGCGCTCGATGCCGGGGCCGGCTTCGCCGCGCAGCGCTGCGACACTGACGTCGATGTCGACGTGATCCGTTTCGAAAAAGAACCCGAAGAACGGATGGTTGACCTTCGCCCAGCGCTGGCGGACCAGTGCAACCGGCTTTGCCATGACCCGATGCGGCAACCCGCCGACGTGTGACATCGGCAGGAATTCATTCTGGCCGTACACATCTTCGAAGAGCATCGCCTCGTATTCCCGATCGAGCGGCGAACGAGCGGTAATTAACATCCAGTCGACCGCGTTCTGCGCGCAAAACATGTAATACGCCTTGCACAGCGCCACCTTCACCATCCGCCCGATCGCGCCGCGCGCGACGCCGAGCCGGGTTGCCTCGGCGAGGCGCGCCTGGCTCAGCCAGTCCGGCAGATGGACCGATTGTTCGACGGCGAGCGGAGCGAAGGCGTTCGTCTGGACCCGCATGGTGCCGAGCGGGCCGCCGTCCAGCCGCGATTGCGCGAGTAGCACGACCGTGCCGGGCGCGCCATCCAGCGCTTCGACGCTCATGGTCTCGGCGAATTCCGGCAAATGCCGCCGATACGCCGCGCGGCGCATCTCGACGGCCATGTCGAGTTCCATGCGGTTACTTACCACCCTTATCGTAAACGGCAGCCTTTCCGTTTTCTTTACCGTGCCCGAACTAAAGCCCTCTTCGAGCAACGTATAACCCGTATTTTGCTTCAAAACGACTGAATCGATGCGGTCCATATCAACCCCGTAGGTGAGTGAGAAAAAAGGTCGCCGCGTTCAAAACGGAGAACCGCGCCGAACGCGACAAACTAGAGTCTCATGAACGCAGATGCGGGTCATATGCACCGTCAAATCAATTCAGATAGCGCGGTTAGCGCCATTGCCGGCAAAACCTTCGAATATAGGCAGTCGCGCGCCGCATCGAAAATGAGCGTTTCATCGAAGCTACGCACGGTATCGATGAACAAGGTGTGCGAATTGGTTGGTTGTATTGCGCCACGCCACGATGATTTGATGACGGTCACTTTCCACTCTCGACAACGGAGATCGTCATGAGCACAGTGCTGGAGCAGCCGCAATCGCACGTCGATGGCCACCAGGAATTGCGGGTGCGCCGCTACAAGCCGTTGATCGGCGCAGTCATCGAGAACGTCGATCTGTCGAAGCCGCTCTCCGACGATAACCGTCAGGCATTGCGTCAGGCGCTTGTCGATCACGGTGTGATCTTTTTTCGTGAACAGACGCTGACGCCCGAGCAGCACGTGGCGCTCGCGCGCATCTTCGGCAATCCGATCCGCAAGAACATCTATTTGCCTGCCGTGGCGGGGTTTCCGGAAATCGAAGTCATTGCTCATAGCGACAAGACGCGCTCGGGCGGCACGGACAACTGGCATGTCGACGTGTCGTGGCAAGCCTCAACCGCCCAAGGCCACCGTGCTCCATGCACAGGAAATTCCCGAAGGGGGCGGCGGCGACACGATCTGGTCCTCGTCGGCGGCGGTCTACGATTTGCTGGACCCCGATCTGGCCCGCTACTTCGAAAAGCTGAGGGCGGTGAACACGTTCATCGCATCGCCGAAAAAGAGCGCGTTGTCGGAACTGCTGAGCGGCTATGACGTTCCAGAGGGCACGCAGGAAGACAGCGTCGAAGCAGGGCTGGCGCGCGTGCGCGACGCCGCGCAGAAATACCCGCCCATCGAAGTGCCCGTCATCAAGACGCACCCGGAAAACGGCCGCAAGCTCGTGTTCGTCAACGAAGGCCATACGAGCCATGTGCTGGGCGTCTCGAAGACGGCAAGCCAGAGCCTGCTCAATTACCTTTACGACCTGATCAAGACGCCCGAAGTGCAGGCGCGTTTCGAATGGCGCGCGGGCGATGTCGCGATCTGGGACAACCGGCAGGTGCAGCACTACGCCGCGCGCGACTATGGATCGGCGCGGCGGCGCATTCACCGCATCACGCTGGAACACGATGGCGTGTTCTGAGCACGCCTGAACGCGATACGTCACGCAACGCTCTTCTCGCACTTTTCACTACGGAACCTGTTCAATGAAGCGTCGTGTCTTTCACATGGGACGCCGCGTCGCGGCGCTCCTTGGCGCGAGCCTGATCGCAGCTGTTTCTGAAAGTCGTGCTGCCCGCTTCTGTACCCGCCGTGTTCACGGGTATCCGCGTGGCGGGCGCGTATTCGATCCTGGTGCTGATTGCGGCAGAAATGGTTGGGGCGAAGGCCGGACTCGGCTACCTCGTGAACTACTCGCAATTCACCTTCGAAATTCCGAAGATGTATGCGGGCATCGTCACGCTCGCGGTGCTGGGACTCGCGTTCAATCAGGCCGTGGTGGTTGCGGAGCGGCGGCTCACGGCCTGGCGGGGCGAAGACTGACACATAGCGGTATTACTGGCGACACGCAGCGAACGCTTCAGTCTCTCGCGCATGCGCCGAGCGAACGGGGCCGTGTGGCGTCGCAGAGCGCGATTGCTGCCAATGGATAAAGACGATTACGTACCGGACGTTTCGCGGCGCCATTCCCAAAGCACATCTCCTCATAAGCATTTCCGGATTCGATAGTAGGCCTGGCTCGCCGGTACTGATCCAATATGCGATTACCCTGGGGATGCGCCTGCATCGCGCGGGGTGTGACCATACGCACGCGTGCGCCGCGTACATGCCGAAGGAGCATTCATGAGTCTGGATATCTTCTGGTTTCTGCCGACCTCGGGCGATACCCGCTATCTCGGCAAATCCGATTTCGGCCGGCCGCCGACCAACGAATACATGCGTCAGATCGCCGTCACGGCGGAAGATCTGGGCTATGACGGCCTGTTGATTCCCACGGGCAGCAGTTGCCAGGACCCCTGGGTCACGGCGGCAAGCCTGATTCCCGTCACACAGCGCATCAAGCTGCTGGTCGCGCTGCGTACGTCGATCAGCGGCCCGACGGCGGCCGCACGTCAGGCGGCGACGCTCGATCAGGCCTTGCACGGGCGTCTGCTGCTCAACGTCGTGCCGGGCGGCGATGCGACCGAACTCGCCGCCGACGGCGTGTTCTACACCCACGACGAACGCTACGCGGCCGCCGACGAGTTTCTCGGTGTCTGGCGCGATCTGCTCGCGGGCGAGACGGTGGACTTCAAGGGCAAATACGTTCACGTCGAGCAGGCGCGCAACTTTCATCCGCCCGCGCAGCAGCCGCATCCGCCGCTGTACTTCGGCGGTTCTTCGCCGGCCGCGCACGAGCTCGCCGCCAAACACGTCGATGCGTATCTGACCTGGGGCGAGCCGCCCGCCGCGGTTGCCGAAAAGTTCGCCGATGTCCAGCGGCGCGCGGCGGCCTATGGCCGCAAGCTTCGACTCGGTGTCCGGCTGCATGTGATCGTGCGCGAAACCAATGACGAAGCATGGGCCGAAGCGGACCGCCTGATCAGCAAGCTCGATGACGAGGACATCCGCCGCGCCCAGGAAAACTACGCGCGGATGGACTCGGTGGGGCAGCGCCGCATGGCCGAGTTGCACGGCGGACGCCGCGACAAGCTGGAGATCAGTCCCAACCTGTGGGCGGGCGTCGGCCTCGTGCGCGGCGGCGCAGGCACGGCCCTCGTGGGCGACGCGCAGACCGTCGCGGCGCGGCTTCAGGAATACGTCGATGCGGGCGCCGATAGCTTCGTGCTGTCGGGCTATCCGCATCTCGAAGAGTCGATCCGTTTTGCGGAACTGGTGTTCCCGCTGTTGCCCGGCAAGAAGCCGGTGACGTTGCGCGATCAGGTGCTCACGGGCGGCGCCTTCGACGTGCGGGCCGGCAAGGTTTAACGGGAAGGTTGCCCGGCCATCGGCAGCATGCCGGCGACGCCGATCCACGCACCGTCTCGCGTTGAATCCGTCGAACGCCATAGCGACTCGCTGCTTCGAAGCTTGTTCTTGTACGCCACATGGCCGACGTGCTACGGCATGCCGTTTTTCTCTGATTCATGTCGACGCAGCGTGCGTCTGAAACGCCTGTGCCTGGAGCGTCAGGGAATCAGTCCGTGCGTTCGATACGCCCGCAGCGTTTCATCGAAAACCCGAATGTCGGAGCGGCCGCGCGCAATCAGCTGCGCCCCTTCGATTGCCGCGAAGATCGCCATCGCGCGGGCCTTGTTTGCTTTCTTGTCCTTTCGCCCGGCGTCGAGCGAAAGCAGGCGAGTCAGCCATTCGACGTTGATATCCATGAATCGCTGCACCTCGACCTTGACCTCCTCGGGAAGATCGTGATGCTCGGCAGCCATGATGCCGCTCAGGCACATACGGTTGTCGTTTTCGAGGGCGGCTCGAAACACCTTGATGTAGTGGTCGAAAGTCGCGCGCTCGCTCCTGTGCTCCTCTAACAATCCGTCCAGAAAGGCGACCGCGTCGTCGCTGTACTGCCGCGCGAGCGCCGCGCCGAGGTCGCCCTTGGTCGGGTAGTGATGGTGAACGGCGGGGCCCTTGATGCCGACTTCGTTCGCCACCTCGCGAATGCTGAGCGCGTTGTATCCGTGCGCCTGCACCATGCGGCGCGCAACCGCAAGGATGCGGCTTTTCGTGTCGGGAGTATCCATGCGCGCAATCATAGCAGATTGCTTACCAACTGATCGGTAAGCTTACTTATCGATAAGTAAGTCTTGACACGATACCTCGATCCTCTCTACGATTCGTTCGCACTTACTTAGCGGTTGGTAAGTTAACTTCGATCAAGGATCAGGTATGAAAATCTATGACATCCCCGGGTTTCCGAACCCATTGCGCATTCGCATCGTGCTGGCGGAGAAGCAGCTCGCTTCTCAGGTCGAGTTCATCAAGGTCGATCTGCCTGCGGCGGAACACAAACAGGCCGCGTTTTTGAAGATCAATCCGACAGGTACGGTGCCGGTGCTCGAACTCGACGATGGCACGCGAATCGCCGAATGTACGGCGATTACCGAGTATCTCGACAATCTGGACGGCAACCCGATCCTCACGGGCAAGACAGCACGCGACAAAGGCGTGATTCACATGATGCAAAAGCGCGCGGAGTCGGAGCTTATCGACCCCGTCGGCATTTACTTTCATCATGCGACAGATGGGTTGGGCGATGCGCTGCGCGAATTCAAGCAACCGCAGTGGACGGCTCGCGCCGAGTGGGGGACGCTTCAGGGCGAAAGGGCCGTCGCGGGCATGCGCTATTTCGATAGCGTGCTTGAAGCCCAGCCTTATGTCGCGGGCGATGCGTTTTCGATGGCGGACATCACCGTCTGGGCCGGGCTACTGTTTGCGCACTTCGCGAAGATCGAGGTGCCGGCCGATTGCAACGCGCTTCGTGCCTGGAAAGTCAAGGTCGATGGGCGGGCGTCGGTTGTGAATCCGGCGTAGAAGCCGATCAGGTTTTTCCGCAATCCTCGCTGAGGGTCGTCAGGACGTCGGCGTACCATGCACAGTTCAAGCCAAGGCTTTCGTCGACGTGCAGGTCACGCGTTCCCATGTCGAATGCGGTCGAATGAACGCCGAGAAGCCCCCAGGAGAGGTCATCGCGCTGTGCGCCCGTTCGATTCGATGAGCGGCGGATCACCACGGGTGCACCACTGGTCCCTCGATGGGTCCGTGCGTCGGTTATGAAACATCCCTTACCCTGGAAACGCAGGCCGAAGGTGGAAGCGACCACGCCGTGCCTGACGACCGGTAAGTGATGCAACGAGTCGTGAAAACTCAGGGGAAAACCGACGATCAGTACCGATGCGCCGATCGGGACGGAATCTCCAGACGTCACAATGTGTTCGGGACCGAAAGCACGGAAGACGGCGCCGCGGGGTAGTTGTGCGCGCGGAATTTCCAGAAGAGCGACGTCGATCTCGCCGCCCGTATCGGCTGCCTGACGCCACAGACTCATCCCCTCGACGTAAAGAGGCAAGGAAATCCACGCTGACGCGCCCAGATTGCTGGGGTCAACATGCATTTCCATCTCAAGGCGATCGGGAAAATGCTGACTGGGCGTGTCAGCCATCACGTGGCGGCTCGTTACCAGGAAGAGGCGATCTCCCCGCGCGAAAAGGAATCCACTTGCGCCGGTAAGTCGGCGCGTTCGCACAAAGGTTCGGACCTGGACGACGCTAAGCAACAAAGAGTCTGCCTGGACGTCCGACTGCACCTGTCGCTCTGGAACGGGCGCGCTGGATGCCAGCGTTCCTGCAGAGAGCAACTCATGTAGCGCATCTTGCTGCGGTCCTCGATACCCGTTGCCGGTCGTGTTGAGAAACGCGTCGACGGAAACATCAGATACAGCTCCGCCCGACGGGGCGTTGGCCACGTGTCGGACGAACGGCGCCTGCTGTTCTCCAGAGCACAGCAGCCAACGATCACCGTTAGGGCTACGGTAGATGAGAGTGGTATTCATTGTGCTCGATATAGGGCTACCGCCCAGTTAGTAGCGTGGTCCATCTGGCGACGGGTATAAAGATGACGAGCCAATCATCACTCGCGCGTGCTGGAAGGATGTCGGTACGACCGAAAAATGCGCGTGGTGGATGGTGAGGGGCGTGGCTTCAACGGGAATTGCTGATCCCAGTGTACGTTCGTCTGCGCGCTAAAAGGATGTCACGCCTGCAATAGGTGATCTTCGCTTATTTCAGCGCATCTTCCAGGTGATGTCACTCGCACCAGTTTCTCTGGCTTGACGCACGCACGTTACGGAAGCGTAATCGAGTGCTTGTCACCGGGCATGCAACGGAGCAGTCAGTTGAGGTGCAGCGGTAAGCGTTCGAGAAAGCGGATTTGATGCCGTGATCGGGTCGCAGGGCTACACGCCGGCTAACGCATCTCCAATAGGCACGTCTCCTCCGACAAAACCAATTACCTTGTTCACCAGGCGCGCCTTGAGCGCATCGAGAAGGACTTCGGCCACATCTTCACGCGCCACCGGGTCGCCCGCAGAGTCGACATCCGACACGACCTGGATGGTTCCGACCCCCGGCTCCATTGTGAGCGTGCCGGGGCGTAGCACAAGGTAATCCAGCCCGCTAGCAATCACGTAGTCGTCCGATTCGCGTTTCATTTGCGCGTAGTGTTGCAGTGCTTGCGGCGAGCGTTCCGGCGCGTACGCAAGCAATGCACTGACAACGACAAAAAGGCCCGCGCCGCTTTGCTTTGCGTAATCGACCGACTTGATGATCGAGTCGCGGTCGATCAGGCGTTCGTGCTCCGCGCCCTCGGTTTCAGCCGAGCCGGCGGCATAAATGACAGTATGGATACCGTTGAATACATGCGAGAAATCGCCAGACAGGTCGGCAATGAGCGGTCGCACGCCGAACCGCTCGAAAGCATCGCTTTTTGCCGCGTTGCGTATCAACGGACGGAACGGGATGGCGGAGGCATGCAATTTTTCGGCTACTAGCCGACCCGTTCTCCCGCTTGCGCCAATCAATAGAGTGCTCATGACATTTCTCCTGGAAGGATGCGTGCGTTGTAGCGTGTTTTCACAGTCTAGTATCAGAACGCGAAAGTCTTCTGTATCCATCAGCTTGGGGCAAGTCGCAACGGCGGGCGCAACCGCTACTCTTCGTCACCGGGTTTCTCTGGTTGCCGTCGGCGCAGTCTTCTGTGTAGTGCCAAACGTCGACAGTACAGTTTGCTAACGGTCATCTCTTCCCGGCTCGTGCGTAGTTATTTCGAGATTCTGCTCACTCGCGACCGCACGCGAGGCCTCGACTGGACGGCATCGTGGGCACGTGGCGCGGTGTTACCGCGAAGACCTTCCTTCTAACCGATTCAGTAATTCAGGTGGCTCGCGATGAAGCAAGATTTCGACACGTTTTGACAGAAACTGGAAAAGTGCCGCCCCTTCACCCTCGACTTAATCCCGTCGCTCGGAGGGGACGGTGCAAATAGCGATCAACGAATCGGTTAGCGCTCGGACTTCCCGATTTGGGAACTGGCGATGAACAAGCTGATGAGTCTGGACGGTCTGGTCGCCGGACGTCATTTTGACCGTGACGCGATGACTTTTTGTATGCGCTGGTATCTGGGCTACAAGCTCGGCCTGCGCGAGCTCGTCAAGTTGATGGCTGAACGAGGGATGCCGCTGCGCCCGCCGTATGAAATACCGTCCTGTCTGCTTGATAAGGTATCCTGCTTATACGGAATCTCTCAGCCGGTTTACCTATTTGCACCAGAAGCCTGCGAGCCATCTGCATATGTAGCACTGCCGCTGTTGGCTTAGAGCGAAAGGAAGTCGGCGAACTGAAGGAGTCGCGCGCAGTGTTCTGACTGCAGACGGGCGGCGCGCTTGCAGTGCCATGTATTCCATAATCATATAGATGAGCCATTATTCTTCATTGTAAAGGCATGGCGATCGCCGCTAGCATGGAGACTCCTGACTGCCCCTCAAGCATAAACCCGACAGGCTGATGGCGTCCGTGCGCGGCGTCGCCGCGCTGGACCAACGCGGAAGGGCCGAACCAACCAATCCATGATACGCAGCGTCGTCGAAGGCGCAGCGAGCGTGCGGAGGAGACTCGAACGTGAAAATGACCTTTCGCTGGTATGGCGACACCGACCCCGTGCCGCTCGCTTACATCCGTCAGATTCCGGGGATGGTCGGAGTCGTCTCAGCGATCTATGACGTGCCTGTGGGCGAGGTCTGGCCGATCGACAGGATCCTGTCGCTGAAAGAGAAGATAGAGGCTCACGGCCTGACGCTGGAGGTGATCGAAAGCGTGCCGGTGCACGAGGACATCAAGCTCGGCAAACCGACGCGCGACACGCTCATCGCCAACTACGGCCAGACACTACGTACCCTCGGCGCCTGCGGTGTGAAGGTGGTTTGCTACAACTTCATGCCGGTTTTCGACTGGACCCGCACCTCGCTGGAAATGCCCCTGCCTGATGGATCGACGACGCTCGCGTTCGACACGCAAGCGATCCGCGAACTCGACGTCAGCGACGGTATCCAGCTGCCCGGCTGGGACGCGAGCTATCGGCCCGAGCAATTGAAAGCCCTGTTGCACGACTACGAAGCGCTTGACGAAGCCGGTCTTTGGGCCAACCTCGACTACTTCCTGCGCGCGATCATTCCAGTCGCCAAAGAAGCAGGCGTCAAAATGGCGATCCACCCCGACGATCCACCGCGGCCGATTTTCGGGCTGCCGCGCATCGTGAAGAATCGCGCGGACCTGCAGCGCGTGCTCGCTATCGTCGACGATCCGGCCAACGGCCTGACGCTGTGTTCGGGGTCGCTGGGCGCGGACCTGCAGAACGATATTCCGGCACTGGTACGCGAGTTCGGCGCGCGTGGCCGGATTCATTTTGCGCACCTGCGTAACGTGAAAGCCGATGCGTCGGGCGATTTTCATGAGACCTCGCATCGCTCGGCCGACGGCTCGCTCGACATGGCGGAGATCGTCAAAGCCTATTTCGAAACCGGCTTTGAAGGCTATGCACGGCCGGACCATGGGCGAATGATCTGGGGCGAAACGGGCCGCGCGGGCTATGGGCTGTTCGACAGAGCGCTCGGTGCGGTGTATCTGAACGGCATCTGGGAAGGTCTCGCAAAACATCCGGCCGATCATGCGGCTGAGTAATGCAGCCCTGGCATCGCTCGCGACGCGCGCTGCTGGCGAAGTCGTCGTTCCCGCCTACGATCGCGCGAGCCTTGCACCAGGCATCGTCCATCTGGGCCTCGGGGCGTTTCATCGCGCGCACCAGGCCGTGTACACGGAGCACGCGTTGCGCGCTGGCGATCACCGCTGGGGCATCGTCGGCGTGTCGTTGCGAAGGGCGGACACGTCGGAGGCGCTTACTCCGCAGGATCTCCTGTATGCCTTGGATGTGCGCGACGGCGCCGCTGATTCGTTCCAGGTGATCGGTGCGCTGATCGCCTCGCTGGTCGCGCCGCAGTCGCCCGCCGCCGTGCTCGATGCGATGACCGATCCGCGCTGCCATATCGTCAGCTTGACGATCACCGAGAAGGGCTATTGCCGCAATCCGGCCAACGGCGCGTTGCAGTTCGATCATCCCGACATTGCCCATGATCTGCGCGAGGCCGCCGCGCCGCGTAGCGCGATCGGCTTCGTCGTACGCGCGCTGGCGCTGCGCCGCGCGGCAGGTCTGGGCCCGTTCACCGTGCTGTCGTGCGACAACCTGCCGTCCAACGGCGACACCATGCGCGCGTTGACGCTGGCGTTCGCGCGCCAAACGGATGCCGTGCTGGCCGACTGGATCGAGCAAGAGGGCGCATTTCCCAACACGATGGTGGACCGGATTGTGCCACTCACCACCGACGCCGATCGCGCGCGCGTCGCGAAGCAACTCGGCGCCGACGACGCCTGGCCGGTGATGACCGAGCCGTTCTCGCAATGGGTGATCGAGGACCGCTTCGCAGGACCGCGGCCGGCGTGGGAGGGCGCAGGCGCGATGCTCGTGCGTGACGCGCGTCCCTACGAGCAGGCTAAATTGCGGATGTTGAATGGTGCGCATTCGGCGCTCGCGTACCTCGGGTCGCTGATTGGCTATGGCACGGTCGATCAGGCGATCGGCGCGCCTGCGGTGCTGAATTTTGTCGAAAGCATGTTGCGCGACGAGGTGGAGCCGACGCTGTCGCGACCCGCTTTGGCCAGCTATCGCGCTGAACTGTTCACGCGTTTTCGCAACACCGCGCTCGATCACCGCTTGCAGCAGATCGCGACCGACGGCTCGCAGAAGTTGCCGCAACGCTGGTTGGAAAGCGTGCGCGCCAACCTGAAAAGGGGCGCGCCGACCGAACGTCTTGCCTTTGCGCTGGCCGGCTGGATCGCGTACCTCAGCGGTCAGGACGAGACAGGGCGCAATTACGCGATCGCGGATCCCCTCGCCGACACACTGACGGAAGCGGTCCGCGCGACCTTGCACGCGGATGCCGTTGATGCGGTACGAACACTGTTCGAAATCGAGTCGATTTTCGGATGCGATCTGCGTGCACATACGCGATTTGTCTCGCAAGTCGCACGCCATCTGGAAGCGATTCGCAAACAAGGCGTCGTCAAAGCGATGGGCGCTTTGGTCGCTTGAGGCCATCCACGTGTCAGCCGCGACCGCCCAGTTCTGCCGCTTGGCAAACCTGAATAATTGGAGGAAGACATGAGCGACCTGCTCGTCAAACCGTCGACGCATGCCGAAGACGGCCAGATCATCCACGTCACGCCAGCGAGCGCCGGCTGGAAATACGTCGGCTTCGACGTTTTCGACCTTAAGGTCGGCGCCACGGTCACGCGGGAGACGGGTGATCGCGAAGTCGTAGTCGTACTCGTTAAGGGCCACGCGATGGTCGGTTGCGAAGGGCTCGCGAGTCGCGCGATCGGCGCACGGATGACGCCGTTCGATGGCGCGCCGTGGTCCATGTATGTGCCGCCGCACACGCGCTACACGATCGTGGCGACAGACGACGTCGAACTCGGCATCTGCTCAGCGCCCGCGAAGGGCGGTCTGCCGCCGCGCTTCATTGCACCTGAGGAGGTCAAGCAGGAAACCCGCGGCGCGGGCGCCAACCTGCGTCACGTACGCCACATCCTGCCGGAAACCGAGCCGGCGGAGGGCTTGCTGGTCGTGGAATCGGTGACGCCCGCAGGCAACTGGTCGAGCTACCCGCCGCATCGGCACGATACCGACCATGGCGAACAGCAGACCTATCTCGAGGAAACCTATTACCACCGCGTCTCGCCGCCGCAGGGCTTCGCGATTCAGCGCGTCTACACCGACGACCGCACTCTCGACGAAACGCTCGCGGCGTACGACAAGCACGTCGTGCTGGTGCCGCGCGGCTATCACCCGGTTGCCGCGGCGCACGGCTACGACCTCTACTATTTGAATGTGATGGCGGGTCCGCGCCGCGCCTGGCACGTACACAACGAACCGGCGCATGAGTGGTTGCTACAGCCCGGCGCAAGCGTTGCGGTGGACGGCGCACGCTGAGTCCGGGCGCGGCATGTCAGTCGCTGTCGGCGTCGGGGCCTTGGGTGTCGAATCCGGCGGCCTCGCGCAGCGCTTGCAGCATCGCCCGCGCGCCCGGTGAGAGCCTGTCGCCGCGCCGTGTGACGATGCCGGCCGGTCCGAGCTTCAGATGGAGTTCGAACGGTAGCGGTTCGAGCGCGCCGGCAATGCAATACGGCCGCACCGGCTCGCGCGCAAGCGGCGCGATCATATCGCTCATCTGCAGCAGACTCGTGATGACAGGCAGGGACGAGCTCTCGACCACATCCGTCGGCAACGCGAGCTGCCGTTCGAGAAAAAGTTGCGTGAACTGATTGCGCATCACGTTGCCTTTGGGTGGCAGGATCCACGTTTGCGGCGCCAGTTCGTTCCAGCTCAGACTCTTGCGCTTGCCGAGCGGATGGCCAGCGCGTGCGAATAGCCCGTGCTGTGCTTCCGCCAGCGGGGCGTAGTGCAGTTCCGCGAGATCGTCTGGATTGCGGATTCGCGCGACGATCATATCCAGCTTGCCTTCCTGCAAACGCTGCACCAGCACCTCGCTGAACTCCATCTCGATGCTGATGCGAATCTGCGGAAAGCGCTTCTTGAGTAGCGCGACGGCCTTCGGCACGAGGTTGGTGGCGGCCGTGACCTCGGTGCCGATCATCGCCTGCCCGGTCAAGCCGGCTTTGAGCGCGGATACTTCGTCGTACGCGTGCCGCAACTCCGCCAGCACGCTGCGCGCATGGCGGATCAGCACCTCGCCGTACCAGTTGGGCTCGACACCGCGCGGATGCCGTTCGAACAACGGCACACCCATCGTCTCTTCCAGTTCCCGCAGCAACTTGGTCGCCGCTGGCTGGGTCATGTGCGCGGCGTCTGCCGCGCGCAATACCGAGCGATGAGTGTCGAGATGAACGATCAGGGCCAATTGGCGTGTCTTCAGACGCGTGGGGTCGAAGCGGCCCGTCGCGATGGCAGCCGTGCCGTCGTCAGGATGCATTGCCGAGGTCAAGATGTCGTCTCCATGTATTCCGTATTGATATAGATTTTTCGTTATTTTTCATTATAAAAGCATATCTATCGATTCTACTATGCAGAGGACGTCCTGCATTCCAAGGCGACCGGTTTCCCATCATGGGCATCGAGAACGGGCTGCATCCAGCATCCGAGCATGCAGCCGCACAGGAGACGAAAAGGCAATGAACATCCGTACCGCAAACATCCCGCCGGAAGGCATCACTACCGACGAGTTCCTCGGTCGCGTCGCCAAGGTCCGCAGCGCACTCGACAAGGCGGGCCTGGTCGGCCTGCTTGCTTTCGGCGATTGCTGGCGTGGCGCGAACATCAGCTACTTCACCGAGTTCCGTCCGCTCGACGGCGTATCAGACATTGCCAACGCGATCCTGCTGCTGTCCGTGGATGGCGACCCCGTGCTGTTCGTGTCGGATCAATGCTTCGACTACGCGACGAGCGTGACCGCCTTCGAGGTGCGTAGCCTGCGTGAAGTCACGCAACAGGTGCAGGCGTTTTCCGCGCGGCACGGCAGCGGTACGGTCGGCCTCGCCGGCGCCGCCTATATTCCCGCGGATTTGCTGCAGCGCCTGAATGCCGGTCTCGGCAAACTGAAGCTCGAGCCCACGATGGTGCTGGCCGAAATCAAGGCGATCAAGAGCGACGCCGAAGTGGCGCTGATGCGCAAAGCGGCCGCCTTGACCGATTCGGCGATGGCCGCGATTCGCGACGCGCTCGCCGACGGCCGCCCCTACACCGAGCGTGAACTCGCTCTCATCGCGGACCGCGCGATGCTCGCGGGAGGAGCGGAGCGGACCGCGTTCGATTCGATGGTGCAATCCGGTCCGCGCTCCGCGTATAACCTGGCGCGTCCCACCGACCGTATCCTGCAGCCGGGCGACCTGATCATGACCGACATCGGCGCCCGTTATCGTGGCTACGTCGCCGATGGCGGACGCGGTTTCACTTACGGTCCGGCGAGTCCCGAGAAGACGGCGATCGTCGCGGCAGCGGCGCGCGCAGTCGAAGCGGGGCTTGCCGCCGCGCGTCCCGGCATGGCGGCCATGGAACTGAACGCGGTGATCCAGCAGGCGCTGGTGAAGTCGAACTACGAGCAATACTCGAGCGAAGCGCGCGGCCATGGCACCGGTCACGGCACCGGCATGGACCCCGAAGAAGAAGCACCCTGGATCGGGCCGGGCAACAGGACCGTGCTGCAGGAAAACATGGTCTTCACCCTGAAGGCGACGATCACGGTGCCGAACGTCGGCGGTTTGCGCACGGAACGGATCGTGCGGTTGACCTCGGGCGGCGTCGAAACGCTCGACCAGTTCCCGATGGAACTGCACTGGTGAGCGCAGCGAATTAACCGTAACGTGCCGCCGAATCTGCGCCGCCCGCACCCAGCAGTTCAAGACATAGATTCCCAGAGAAGGGAGGAGACATGAATACATCGCCTGTATCGTCCGGCAACGCGCCTGTTATCAGCCGGTCGGCCGTCAACCGTGTGCTGGTCGCTTCGGTGGTCGGGACCGCCATCGAGTGGTACGACTTTTTTCTCTATGCCACCGCTTCCGCGCTGGTTTTCGCCAAGCTGTTTTTCCCCTCGTTCGATCCCGTGGTCGGCACCATCGCGGCGTTCGGCAGTTTTGCGGTCGGCTATCTCGCGCGGCCTTTCGGCGCCGTGTTTTTCGGGCACTTTGGCGATCGTATCGGACGTAAGGCGACGCTCGTCGCGACGCTGACGATCATGGGCGTCAGCACCTTCGTGATCGGCCTGCTGCCCACCTACGCCTCGATTGGCGTGTGGGCGCCGATTCTGCTGGTGGCGATGCGCTTCATGCAAGGGCTCGGCGTCGGCGGCGAATGGGGCGGCGCGGTGCTGATGGTGGTGGAAACGGCGCCCGCCAGGAAGCGGGGCTTTTTCGGCGCGTTTCCGCAATTGGGCGTGCCGCTCGGGCTGATGCTCTCGACCGCGGTGTTCAAAGCCGTGTCGAGTATGCCGTCGGACGCGTTCTTTTCATGGGGCTGGCGCCTGCCGTTCCTGCTGAGCGTCGCGCTGATCGCGATCGGCCTGTTCATCCGCCTGCGCGTCATGGAGTCACCGGTATTCGAACAGATCAAGGCGAGCAGGCAGGTCGTGAAGGCGCCGCTGATCGAATTGCTGCGCCGGCATCCGAAAGACCTCGTGCTGACGATCGGCACGCGCTTCGCGGTCGACATCACCTTCAACGTCATCAACGTGTTCGTGCTGGTGTATGGAACGACGCGGCTCGGCTTGTCGCGTGGGCTACTGCTGAACGCCATCATTGTGGGCTGCGCGTTTGCGCTGATCACGCTGCCGCTGTTCGGCAAACTGTCGGACGTGATCGGACGCCGGACCGTGTTCATGCTCGGCGCGGTGTTCGTCGCGATTTATGGATTCGCCTTCTTTCCGTTGCTCGAGACACGCAATCCGACCTTGATTTTCGTGGCGTACGCCTGCGGTATCGCGTTGAGCCAGGCATCGGTGTACGGCGTGCAATCGACGTGGTTCGCGGAACTGTTCGGTACGCGGGTGCGCTATACGGGGGCGTCGCTGCCGTATCAGATCGCCGGCATCATCACGTCAGGACCGACACCATTGATCGCCACCTATCTTTTCGCTACGTATGGCCAGACGCTGCCTATTTCGATCTATATCGCGGCAACGGGGGTGCTGAGTCTTGTGTGTGCGTTTTTCCTCGCGGAGACTTTCAGGCGGGATCTGTCCGCAGAGCCGGAAGATGAAGCGGCCGCAGCGCTGGGCGCGCGTGCTTCCGCGCACTCGCCGCATCCTTTGACGCGCTGAGCGCAAATCGATCCGGTTGCCATGCCGCGCTTGACCTGGCCGATCGGCCAGCCAAGGCCAAGCGCGGATCGGATACCAGCGCCACGGAAACGGCCCACCATGGCAGCACTGCGGTCGAGGGGGTGGTAGCGACAATGGCCGAGATCGATCAAAGTTCTGCGCGCATCGGCGACATAATCGCGATCATCGAAGGCATTGCGTTTCAGACCAATATCCTTGCCCTCAATGCGGCTGTCGAAGCCGCGCGTGCAGGTGAGCAGGGGCGCGGATTCGCGGTGGTGGCCTCCGAAGTGCGAACGCTGGCGCAGCGCTCGTCGTCGGCGGCCAAGGAAATCAAGGAACTGATCGAGACGTCGAGCGAAAAAGTGCAGGCCGGAGGCGCGCTGGTGAACCAGGCAGGCGGCCGCATGCAGGCAATCCTCACCAGTGTGAAGCGCGTGGCCGATATCATGGGCGAGATATCGGCCGCTTCTTCCGAGCAAAGCTCAGGTATTGAACAGGTCGCTCTCGCGGTAGCGCAGATGGATACGGCGACTCAACAGAATGCCACACTGGTCGAGCAGGCGGCGGCAGCGGCGCAGTTGCTCGAGCAACAGGCGGGGCAGTTGAAGGAAACGGTCGCGGTGTTTCGCCTCTAGCAGGCTGTTGAAATACCTCTCGCGCACGTCATCCGCACGGGAGGGGTAAGCGTTGACACGAAGCATCGGACAACACTGAGGCTGAAGCGATGCGCGGAGTGGACGGCCATACCGGGTCGATGTTCACGATGTCCAGACGGGATGACTTCGTTTCGGCCAATCACCCGTTGCGACCGGTTCGGCTGAGATTGAGCGATTATCCGTCAGCACGTAATTGACCAGCATCGTTGAAGAGAATGCCCAAACACTCGAGCGCAACCAGGTTCGAGCGAGTCTCGTCACGCCAGGCACCGCGAACTGCTCCCGCAGAGGCCGTCCATCTCAGCGACGGGCTCAAGGCCCGTCGCTTGAGGCAGATACAGGTGCGCCTGTGCTAGTGGTGTGCGTATAGCGGCAGGAATGGGTCTTTTGCTCGCGGTGAGCCTTCGCTCGATGGTCTCGGTTCACCGCCCGCCGCGACGGGTTGAGGACATTGTGGGATGTCAGTGCGGGGTGTCGCAAGACTCAGCATCTTTGCGAAGTCGTCCGCAGCGCTCACACGCGCGGTCAAATTGAGCTCCCCGTTGAGACCGAGCAGCTTGTCCGTCGTCTTCAGAATCGACGTGTGGTCATACTGCGAATGGTCAATGGTCCCGGCCGGAACGAAGGGGGAGACCACAATAGCAGGTACACGTACACCCAGCCTGTCAAAGCCGAAGTTGTGTGTCTTCAGGTGACCGTTCTCGGCCGAGCCGGGCGGTTCGGCAATGGGAGGTGTCACATGGTCAAAGAAGCCGCCGTGCTCATCAAAGACGATTAGCAGCACGCTGTTGGGCCAGAGGCTCGACTTGCTGATAGCGTCGTACACCTGCTTCACCAGCGCTTCTCCGCTGCGGACATCTCCGGCGGGATGCATCGAGTTGCCGTTGCGGAAGTCGTTCTTCGCATCGTACGTCGGTTCGATGTAGATGAATTTCTCGGTCAATGCGTTATTGGCGAGCCGAGACATGAGCGTATCCATCCCGACGAACCGGTTAAGGAGGTTTTGCATCCCGTGGATGCCGCGCGCCTGCGCGACGTCGCCCTGCACGATAAGCCAGTCCGACGCCTGTAGCTTTGAGAAAACCGTGCCATTCGGAAACGTGAAGAGTGGCGCGTTGAAGAAGATGGCTTCCACCACCTGCGCGTCGCTTGGCGAGTGGTCGAGTCCAGACGAGGTTCCGGCCACCGCAAAAAACCGATTTGGCCACGTCGGGCCCGGCATCGAGGCAAACCAGTTGTCGCACACCCCGAACTGGCTGGCCAGGAAATTCAGGACCGGAAGCTGGTCAGGTGTGAACGCGTTGAAGGCATCCCGCACTATGTCCGAATGGTCCTCATAAGTCGCGGCAAAGCCTGTCGTTGAAGTGTCCGTTGCAAAGGGCGGATAGCCAGTGACGCCGCACACGAAAGAGTCATTCCGCACCGTATCTCCGCTGGCGACCTGCAGCCCACACAGCTGAACGCAGGCGTCTGTGAATTCGTGACCGGGGTCGAAGCCGAGGGCGTACGGAGCTCCCTTACCCAAAGTGTACGAAGTCCCGGTTCTTCCGAAGTTGACGATGGGAGTGGAGGGCAGTCCGTTGGCGGTTGTTGCCTCGCCCGTCGGTGTTTTGCCTGTCAGGTTGGACCACCCGAACACACTGTCATAAGAACGGTTCTCAAGCATGAGAACGAAAACGTGCTGTATTGCCGCCATGTCTGACCTCGGAATGTTATTGCCCTGCGCCTTCCAGGTCGGCGCGCAGCCGACCTGGAATGGAACCCAGGCCGTTTTTGTTCAATTCGACTTCGCCCCAATTATTCTTGAGCTTGGCCGACTGAAACTTGTATATTTATATGTGGATTACGCGAAAACGCAATGAGGAATAGGCTCGATGCGGCGTGGTCCCGGTCAAAGTGGAAATGGCGTGCGGAGGCGTTCCAGCTCTGTGATGCGCAACGATCAAGTGCGTCGCCGTGAGTCGCGCGACGTGTTGTGTTACATGTGCGTAAAACCCGATCGCGCTTTGGCCGTCCGAATTGCTTCATCGAAAGACGAGGCGGTTGCCACATGGCGATGGTTCACCGTGACAAGCCATTGTTTGTCCCGCAGGCACCAGCGGATTTTTCCACTCTCCATCAATGCGGAGAACCATCGCCATACAGAGGCGTCCTCGGCGTTGGCGCATGCGGCGGCCAGTGTGCGAGCCTCGCGAAGGCGATGCATATCGATTGTTTGTGAAGCGAGTTTCATTGCGGGTGCCTAACGGGTCGCATGCGACAGGATCTGGTCGATGACAAGCTGGTTTCCAAGCGAGTTTTCCAGAGTGAATGCGATCGAATCACTGCGTTCAAGCAGGACAGAGCCGAAATTCTCGACCATCAACTGATACTGATCCACACCGCCGAAATCGAACGTTTCGACAACGCCGCTGGCATCGGTACGCAGTCTGATTTTCGCGTCGGCATAAACGCCCGCATTGAATGGCGCGTCCAGGGAAAGCCAGCCTTTGGAACCATGGAACACCATGTGTTGGCGCCGCGCAAGCTGCGTTCCGCAGTAGAAGTTCAGTCGAAAGCCCGGAAAGTCCAACGCGCAGATTGCAAGCTTGTCGGTGCCATAGCGCGGGTCGATGGTAATGTCGGCACGCACCGAGAGCGGTTCAAGGCCGGTTGCGATACGTGTTGTCACGACTGGGTAGACACCAATGTCTCGCACGCCACCGCCGCCAAGCGCGAGGTCGTTCTTGAGGGCTGCGGGGTCGTCGTTGAAATACGTGAACGAGCCTTCCACGAGTTCGAGATTGCCGAGCGAACCGTCCGCGATCCGATCGCGCACGAACGCCCATTGCGGATGATGCGCCACCATGAACGCTTCGGCGCAGACGAGTCCGGTCGCATCGCGAAGCGCGATGAGTTCCTGAACCTGAGCGGCGTTCATCGCGATTGGCTTCTCGCACAGCACGTGCTTGCCCGCGAGAAGTGCCTTTTTGCACCACTCGAAGTGACTGGCCGTCGGCAACGGGATATACACGGCATCGACTTCTTTGCTCGCAATGACTTCCTCGTAATTCACGCACGAGGCAGCTATGCCGTGCTTCGCCGCGAACGCTGCGGCACGCGCGCCATCGCGGGCAGCTACGCAGACTGCGCGGCCGTTGCTCGATCGCTCGATTGCGGGCACGACGAAATTGTCGGCGATTCTGGCGGCACCGAGCACGCCCCAGCGGATCATGTCCCTCATGGCTGTCTCCTCCCGTAATTGGTCAGGTTCATTAACACACCGTCTGAAGCCGCTCCGCGCAGACGCGAAGTACCTCATCCGCGTCCCGACGCCACCAGTTCTCTTTCGAAAATATCTCGACCTCGACCAACCCATCGTATCCATTGTGTTCGACGCCTTCACGCAGTGCCGATAGGTCGACGACGCCGTCGCCCATCATGCCGCGGTCGAGCAGCAGGTCGCGCGTTTCGCGCAGCCAGTCGCATACATGGAACGCGAGAATCCGCTCGCTGCGGCCAGCCGCCGCGAGCGACGCCTGCAACGCGGGGTCCCACCAGCAGTGGTAAGCGTCGACAGCCACCCCGAGAAAGCCAGAGCGTTCGGGATCGAGCGCGTCGCATATGTCGAGTGCCTGCGCGAGCGTGTTGAGCACTGCCCGGTCTGCCGCATACATAGGATGGAGCGGTTCGAGCGCGAGCGGGACATTGAACTCGCGTGCCGTTTCCAGCAACTCCTCGATGCCATCGGAGGCCTGCGCGCGCGCTCCGCTCAAATCGCGGCTCCCTTCAGGCAAGCCGCCGATCACCATCACGAAGCACCGTGCGCCGAGCGTTGCAGCATCGCGCAGGGCAGACTTGTTGTCATCGATGTTCGCTTTGAACTGCGCTCGCGTCGCAGCCGGCAAGTATGTCGAACGGCAATAGCCGGTGACGGTCAGATCGAGCGCCTTGATCTGCTTCGCGATCCCGGCAACGTTCGCTTTCTCCACTTCATGACGCCATGGCGCAATGCCGCCGAATCCCGCGCTGGCGATCCGGTCAATCGTGCGGCTGAGCGATTCGCGGTGCCCGAGCGTTGCGGTGTTGATGGAGCAGAGGTCGAGTCTTCCTTTCAGGTTTCTCATGATTGTCCAGATTGATATCGAAGACGAGCAGTCCATGAACGCCGCCTTCCAGTGCTTCGATGAGCCGCGCAACGATCGCGCGATGAGTCGGATGCGCGAGGTAGTTAAAACACTCGTCGCGGCTTTCGAAATCCATCATGAAGCCATCGGCAAGGTTCAGACCGTATCCTTCTGGCGAGATGTTTGGTCCGCATTGAAAGTTCGTAAATGCGATCTCAGGTATTTCCACAAGCCGCCTGATCTGCTCGAAGAAGGCGAGGCGACTGTGCGCCGCCACTTCACTGCGGAATCGGCATAGCACGATGTGTCGCACGGGCCCGTTTGAGTGGGTCATGGTCAGTCTCTACAGCCAAGCGATGCCATGACCGCGTGCGCACGCGCGACGGCGTCTTCAGGATCGCGGAGCAGGCCAGCCTGGTCCGCGAGGCGGAATACGTCCGCGAGATAGGCGGGTGGGCGCATGCCATGGTGACCGCCGAGCATGAAGAAGTGATCCTGAAATCCATTCAGATACGCGAGGAAGACGACGCCTGTTTTGTAGTACTGCGTCGGCGCCCGGAAGATGTGGCGCGACAGCGGCACTGTCGGTGCGAGCACCGCGTTGAACGTGTCGAGATCGTTGCCAGCGAGCGCGGCCAGGGCTTGCGATGCGGCGGGAGCGATCGCGTCGAAGATGCCGAGCAGCGCATGCGAATATCCCGCGTCGTCGCCGGCGATCAGGCTGGGGTAATTGAAATCGTCGCCCGTGTACATCTTGACTGCGGGCGGCAATTGCCGGCGAAAGGAGATCTCCTTGGTGTCGTCGAGCAACGATATCTTGATGCCGTCGACGCGATCGACGCTGTCGCCGATCACACCAAGGCAGACCTGCGCCGCGCTCTCGTAATCCGACGCTCCCCAGTAGCCAGCAAGTTCAGGATCGAACATCTCGCCGAGCCAATGAAGAATCACCGGCTCGTCGCACATGGCCAGCACTTCGCGATAGACACGCCGATAGTCGTCCGGGGAGCGGGCCACGCGGGCCAGTGCGCGGCTCGCCATCAGGATGACGCGTCCGCCGACGCGTTGAATGGCTTCGAGCTGCTCTGCGTATGCGCGGATCACCTCGTCGCAGTTCGTAATCGAATTCGGTGCAACGTGATCCGTGCCGCAGCCGGACGCGATCAACGCGCCGGGGATATCGCGCGTGCCTTCAATTGTGCGGGTGATCAGCTCAAGCGCGGCGTGCCAGGGCAGACCCATGCCGCGTTGTGCAGTATCCATCGCTTCAGCAATGCCGAGCCCTTGCTTGAGCAGGTAGCGGCGATATTCGAGTGTGCGTTCCCAATCGATTGCAGGCGCTTCATTGAGTTCGCCGGCGCGGAGTGGATCGGCCACCACGTGGGCGGCCGAATAGGCAATGCGGTTGAACGGCCGGGCAGGTGCGCGAACATCGAGCGGCGTGCCTTGCAGGCGGTAGGTATCCATCGTGCCGGACGCGGTCGGCAGTTTGAGTGTCAGGTTCATATGCGTGTCAGTATTTGGTCACGAGCAGGCCGCCGTCGACACGGATAGCCTGTCCAACGCTATAGGGCAGTCCGCCCGTCGCCAGCGTGCGCACAGTGGTCGCAACCTCCTGAGGCACGCCCCAGCGCTTGATGGCCGTGAGGCCTTGCTCTATCTGCACGTCGTAGCGTGCGCGGGAGGGGGCGGTCATCTCCGTTTCGATCAGACCGGGCTGAACTTCATAGACGCTCACGCCGTGCTCGGCGAGCCGCAATGAAAACAGCGTGGTCGCCATCGACAGACCCGCCTTCGACACGCAGTATTCGCTGCGCAATGGCGAGGCCGCGACCGCATTCGACGACGTGATCGTGATGACGCTCGGATGCGGCGCGATACTGGGCCGGGAGCGCGCGAGGAAGTGCTTCGCGAACGCCTGGGTGAGGAAGAACGTGCCGCGCGTGTTCACGGCGATGCAACGGTCGAAGCTCTCAGGCGATACATCGAGCAGGTCGCCTCTCGACATCACCGATACGCCCGCGTTGTTCACGAGGCAATCGATCGAACCGCCGAGCCGTGCTTCGATATCGACCAGCGTGGATGGGTGCGAGTCGATATCGGCAAGATCGGATACGACGGCAATCGCACGGGCGCCTGTCTGTTCGACTTCGGCAACGGCCTGATCCAGTTCGTCGGAGGCAACAGCGTCAGTGAGCGCAAGGTCGAACCCTGCGCGGCCGAGCTCGATTGCAATCGCCCGCCCGATGCCGCGTCGACTGCCCGTGACGAGTGCAACAGGACGGTCGCTCATACCGATGCTCCATTGGCAATCAGATCGCGGGCGATGATCGTGCGCTGGATCTGGTTCGTGCCTTCGTAGATCTGCGTGATCTTCGCGTCGCGATAGAGCCGTTCGACTTCGTAGCCGCGAATGTAGCCACTGCCGCCAAAGATCTGCACTGCGTTGGCGCTGTGCTTGACAGCCGTGTCGCCCGCGAAGCACTTGGCCATCGAGCAGGCGATGCTTGCGCGGTCGCCCGTCTCAAGGCGTTCAGCCGCGTCGTGCACGAGCAGCCGTGCGGCCCGAATATCCTTCGCCATATCGGCGAGCATCCACTGGACACCCTGAAACTCGGCGATGTGACTGCCGAACTGCTTGCGCGTCTGCGCATACTCCAGCGCCGCTTCGAGACCGGCCTGCGCGATGCCGACAGCCAGCGCGGCGATGCCGACGCGGCCCTTGTCGAGCACGCTCATCATGATGTGAAAGCCGCGGCCTTCCTGTCCGAGCAGGGCGTCGTGCGGGAGTTTGACGCGGTCGAAATGCAGTTCGCCGACTTGCGACGCACGCTGCCCCATCTTGTGTTCTTTAGGACCTTTCGATACACCCGCCAGATGGCAATCGACGATGAAGATGCTCATGCCGCGCTTGCCGGCCGCCGGATCGGTGCGGGCGAGCACGAACGCCAGGTCCGCAACCGGCGCGTTGTGAATCCAGAGCTTGGCGCCGCTGAGTTCCCATCCGTCGGCAGTGCGCGTCGCGGTGGTGCGGATGCCCGACACGTCGGTACCGGCGTCCGATTCGGTAATGCAGTAAGCCGGCCGGAGCGCAGCGCGCAACAAGGGCTCCATGAACTTCGCGCGCTGTTCGTCGGTGCCGTGAATGCTCAGGAGCGTGCCGACCAGTTCGAGCAGGCCGCACTGGTCAGCAACCGACGCGTAACCGCGCGACAGCTCTTCCATCACAAGCGCGTAAGCGGTGACGTCGAGCCCGGCGCCGCCAAATTCCTCGGGCACTGTAATGCCGAACAGGCCGAGTTCACCCATCTGCCTGTAAATCTCCGCGGGGAATCGCTCCTCACGGTCCAGTTCCTCGGCTAGTGGGCGTATCACTTCCTGCGAAAAGCGTCGTGTCATGTCGCGGATCTGCTCATGCGTTTCTGAGAGCTTCATGTCGTCTCCATCTGTAATCGTCATACCTGATTGTTGCGATGCAGCGGGTCAGTGCAGGTAAACCCGAGCGCCGCGCAATAGCCCTTGAAATCAGATGTTTCGTGTGCCAACATTGGCAACAAGTAACCATCTGGTGGGTTATTTAAGACCAACGAAACGCCGCTGTCAACGGGTTTTGCGGCCGATCTGAAAGGAGGGAGCAGTGAGCAAGTGGAAGGAGGCTGCTGATGCGGTCGAGCAGATTTTCGACGGCGCGACGATCGCGCTGGCGGGTTCGGGAGGCGGTCTGCTAGAAGCGGACGCCGTGCTTGCGAAGCTCGAGCAGCGTTTCCTCGAGACCGGGCATCCGCGCGATCTGACGGTCGTGCATGCGCTGGGTATCGGCGACGCGCGGGGCAGTGGCCTGGGACGCTTTGCTCATGCAGGCATGGTCAAGCGTGTGATCGGTGGGCACTGGAGTTGGGCGCCATCGATGCAGAAGCTCGCGAAGGAAAACGCTTTCGAGGCGTACAGCTTTCCGGCTGGCGCGATCTCTACGCTGCTGCGGGAAATCGGCGCGGGGCGCCCTGGCCTCGTCACGCATGTGGGCCTGCGCACCTTCATCGATCCGCGTATTGATGGCGGGAAGATCAACGAGCGCGCGACTGAAGACATGGTCGAACTGATTACGCTCGATGGACGCGAGTACCTGCGTTACAAGCCGTTCAAGGTCGATTTCGCCATCGTGCGCGGCTCCTCGGCGGACGGGAGTGGCAACGTCACGCTGCGCCGCGAACCGGCCGACCTGGACGTCTATGCGGCAGCGCTCGCGGCCCACAACTGCGGCGGTCGCGTCATCGTGCAGGTGAAAGAGCGTGAGCCCGAAGGATATGTGCCCGCGCGCCTCGTTCGTATTCCCGGCATCCTCGTTGATGCGCTCGTCGAAACCCCCGAGCAGGTGCAATGCGTGGTGTCGGACTACGATCCGGCGCTCAGCGGCGAAGCGCTATGTCCAATCGGCGCGGGCTTCTACGAAGTGCCAACAGGCATCCGCCGCATCATCGCTGCGCGGGCGGCGAAGGAATTGCGCGCCGGGCAGTCGGCGAACTTCGGCTTCGGCATTCCAGGCGGCATCCCCGCCTTGCTGGCGGAACACGGGCGGCTCGGCACGTTCTGGGGATCGGTCGAACAGGGCATCCACAACGGCGCGATGCTCGACGGCCCGATGTTCGGCACGGCACGCAATGCGGACGCGATCCTGTCGAGCGTCGACCAGTTCGATTTCTACAGCGGCGGCGGCGTCGACGTCTCTTTCCTTGGCATGGGCGAAATGGACGGCGAGGGCAACATCAATGTGTCCAAGCTGGGTTCGACGGTCGTGGGTCCTGGCGGCTTTATCGATATCACGCAGGGCGCGCGCAAGATCGTGTTTTGCGGAAGCTTTGAAGCGAAGGGACTAGCGGTCGAACAGGCGGGCGCGCGTCTGAACATCGTGTCGCCGGGCAGCGTGCCCAAACTGGTCGATCGCGTGCAGCACATCACGTTCAGCGGCGAGCAGGCGCGCCTTAGCAATCAGGAAGTGCTGTATGTGACGGAGCGTGCGGTGTTTCGCCTGGAGGCAGACGGCGTGCGTCTGATCGAGGTTGCGGAAGGGGTCGATGTCGAGCGCGACGTGCTGGCGCGCATGGCTTTCCGGCCGCTCGTCGATGAAGCATTGCTCGTGCGTTCGACGCAGAACGTGTTTCCGACACATGCAAAGGTGGCGTGATGTCAGGGCGCGCGAAGGGCAACTGCGGACTCCGCGCGCTCGGGCTTTCACGGGCGCACGATTCGCAGAATGGTCTCGATGTTGAACTCGAGACGGCTTTTCAGCGCCGCCTTGTCCATGAAGTCGATGTCGAAGATCACACCGCTTGTGAAGCGGTTCGTCAGGTAGTAGTAGCCGATAGCGGCCATCGTGATGTGCAGTTGTCGTGCGTCGACACCCGACCGGAACACGCCCGCTTCGACGCCGCGATCGAGGATGCGCTGCAACATGGAGATAAACCCCTGGTGCAGATCGTGAAACCGCTGAGACTTCTTGACGTGGCGTGCTTTATGAAGATTTTCGCTGTTCACGAGCGTCATGAACTCGGGGTTTCGCAGGTAGTAGTTCCAGGTATGCGTGGTAAGGGCAACGAGCGCGTCTTCCGGCGAAAGATGGTCGAGGTTGAGTTTCAGTTCGGCGGAACGGATGTCGGCGTAGGCATCTTCGAGTACCGCGACGAAGAGTTCCTCCTTGCTGCCGAAGTAGTGATAGATCATCCGCTTGTTGGCTTTGGAGCGCGTTGCAATGGCTTCGACGCGCGCACCGGCCAGGCCGAGCTTCGCGAATTCTTTCTTCGCGGCTTCGAGAATGTTGGCCCGGGTAACCTCCGGGTCGCGCTGCCGGGGCTGGCGCGTAACAACCGTTTCTGCGGGCTTCGATGCGCGTCGTTGGGGCGTGGTGGCAGCGGTCATATGGGTCGTAACGAAGTAGGGTGGGAGCGCCCTTACAGGGGCCTAATGACGGTGACTATAAACCAAAAAGCGAGTTGTCAGGAAGTAACTGGATGGTGCAGAATTGGGCCAACAACATCACGCTTCAGGCCAGCGGCATGGCGACGGCACTGCCCTCGACGCATCATGGTTTCGAGCGGCGCCGTAAAGAATTGCACATATTGGAGGCAGGAATGAAGGATCTGGGTGAACTGGCAGCCTCGCTGCGCTTACCGTCCGAACTGGTGCGTACGCCGATGTTCATCGACGGCAAGAACTATTCGGGCGCAGATAACGAGTGGGTAACGCGTAAGAGCCCCGGGCATGGCGTGCCGGTGACGGCCACGACGCGGGCGTCGAAGCGGGACCTGGACGTTGCCGTCACCGCCGCGCGTCGCGCATTCGACGACGGCCGCTGGTCGCGGCTGTCGGGCGAGGCGCGTGCAGCGGTGCTGCTGAAAGCGGCGCAACTGATTCGCGACAACGTAGAGACGCTGGCGTATCTCGAGACGCTCGAAAGCGGCAAGCCCATCGGCCAGTCACGCGGCGAAGTCACTGCGGCGGCGGGGATCTGGGAATATGCGGCGGGGCTTGCCCGCGTCGTGCATGGCGACTCGCACGATACGCTCGGCCCCGACATGTTCGGTCTGGTGGTGCGGCAACCGGTCGGCGTGGTGGGCATCGTTACGCCGTGGAATTTCCCTTTCTTCATTCTTTCGGAACGTCTGCCGTTTGCGTTGGCTGCGGGATGCACGGTGGTCGTCAAGCCGGCGGAACTGACGTCGACCACGACGCTCAAGCTCGCCGCGCTGCTCACCGAGGCCGGCTTGCCCGATGGCGTGGTCAACGTGGTGACGGGGCTCGGTTCGGTGGTCGGCCAGGCGCTCGCGGAACACATGGACGTCGACATGATTTCGTTCACCGGCTCGACGCCCGTGGGCCGCTCGGTGCTCACGGCCGCTGGCGGCAACATGAAAAAGGTCGGGCTGGAACTGGGCGGCAAGAATCCGCAGATCGTGTTCGCCGACGCCGATCTCGACGACGCTGCCGATGCCATCGCCTTCGGTATCGCGTTCAACGCGGGTCAGTGCTGCGTGTCGGGCAGCCGGCTCGTTGTTCACCGTTCGGTTGAGCAGGAACTCGTCGAGCGCGTGAAGGCTGTACTAGGAAAGGTGCGTGTCGGCGATCCGCTCGACGCGTCCAACCACGTCGGCGCCATCGTCGAAGCGCGGCAGTTCGACAAGATTCGCGGCTTCATCGACGCCGGCAAGCGCGATGGTGCGCAACTCGTCTGCGGCGGCACTTCTAGCAACGAAGGCGAGCGCTACTTCATCCAGCCGACGATGTTCCGCAACGTGCAACCTGGCAGCGCGCTCGCCCAGGAAGAGATTTTCGGGCCGGTGCTCTCGGTTACCGCCTTCGATACCTTCGAGCAGGCCATCCAGTTGGCGAATGGCGTGCCGTACGGCCTCGCGGCAAGCATCTGGACTCGCGACCTGCAAGGCGCGTTCAAGAGCTTGCGCGAGGTGCAGGCCGGGCGCATCTGGATCAACTGCACGATCACGGGCGGTCCTGAACTGCCTATCGGCGGTGTCAAGCAATCGGGCATCGGTCGCGAGACAGGTCGCTATGGTGTCGAGGAATACACGGAGCTCAAGTCCGTGCATGTGCAACTCGGCAACCGGCCACGCTGGATCGCGTAAGGCCATTTTTTTACGAAAGCGGTCACAGAGAGCCGCGCAAAGGTTGGGCCACGCGGAACTGCGCGGCCGCAGAACGCAGAATCGGAGACAGCAATGTATGACTATGTGATCGTGGGTGGCGGCCCGGCAGGCTGCGCGCTGGCAGCACGTCTGAGTGAAGACGCAAGCAACCGGGTACTGTTGCTCGAGGCCGGCCCCGCTGATACGAATCCCTACATCCATATGCCCGTCGGCTTCTTCAAGATGACGGGTGGTCCGTTGACATGGGGCTATCGCACCGCGGCGGCGGCGGAGACACAACGCCGCCAGATTCCGTTCGCGCAGGGCCGCGTGCTCGGTGGCGGCAGCTCGATCAATGCGATGGTCTATACGCGCGGCCAGCCATCCGATTACGACGCATGGGAGCGCGACGGCTGCACGGGTTGGGGCTTTCGCGACGGCGTGCTGCCGTATCTGCGCCGGATGGAAGACAACGAGCGCCTGTGCAACGAGTATCACGGTGTCGGCGGTCCGCTCGGCGTGTCCGACCTCATCACCGTCAATGAACTCACCAAGGCTTTCGTCCGCGCCGGTCAGGAAGCCGGCCTGCCGTACAACAGCGATTTCAACGGCGCGCAACAGGAAGGCGTCGGCGTGTATCAGGTCACGCAGCGCAATGGGCGGCGTTGCAGTGCCGCAGTGGGCTATCTGCGGGACGCGCGTGCCCGCAGCAACCTGACGGTAAAGACGAATTGCCTGGTGTCGCGCATCGTGATCGAGAATGGCCGCGCGGTAGGCGTCGAATTCGCTGAGCAGCACTCGCGGACGAACGTCGTCGTTGCGCGGGCCGAGCGCGAAGTGATCGTGACGGCGGGCGCGATCGGTTCTCCCAAGTTACTGATGCTCTCCGGCATTGGCCGACCCGCCGATCTGGAGCGCGCGGGCGTCAAGCCGTTGCATTCGCTCAAGGGCGTTGGTGAGAACCTGCAGGATCATTTCGACATCGATATCGTGTACGAGCTCAACGGCCACTACAGCCTCGACAAGTACGCGAAGAAGCACATGATGCTGCTCGCCGGCCTCGAATACAAAATCTTCAACAAGGGCCCGGTCACGTCGAACATCGCCGAGGGCGGGGCGTTCTGGTATTCCGACAGCAGCGTGCCGACGCCCGATCTGCAGTTCCACTTCCTGCCTGGAGCCGGCGTCGAGGCCGGCGTGCCGCCTGTTCCGTCAGGTTCGGGTTGCACGCTCAATTCATATTTCCTGCGCCCACGAAGCCGCGGCAGCGTAACGCTGCACAGCGCGGACCCCGCCGATGCGCCCGTCATCGATCCCGCTTATATCCGCGATCCCTATGACCTGAAGGTCGCTGTGGAGGGCATTCGTCAAAGCCGCGAAATCATGACGCAGAACGCACTGCGCAAGTTCATCAAAAGCGAGCACTTCCCTGGCGGCGCAGTGCGCACGCAGGCGCAATACGAAGAGTACGCGCAGCAGTACGGGCGCACCGGATATCACCCGGTCGGTACCTGCAAGATGGGTGTGGACGATATGTCCGTGGTCGATCCGCAGTTGCGGGTTCACGGCATCGAAGGTCTGCGCGTCGCGGATTCATCCGTTATGCCACGCATCGTCAGTTCGAACACCAATGCGCCGACACTGATGATCGCAGAGAAAGCGTCGGACCTGATTCGCGGGCGCGCAGCGGCCCAGGCACCGGCGGCAGGCGAGTTGGCCAACCATTCCGGACGGGCAGCGCCCGTCGCCGCCGCGACACTGGCGTAGGGTCGGGCCGCGCGGCCTGAGAGAGAGTTCTGGTATCGAACTCCATAACAATGAGTAACTATCTATATATTTATTGGAAGGAGACATCATGTCCAAACACGATCAACACCCGGCTCTTTCACGCCGTGACTTCATCAGGCTCGGCGCAGGGGCGGCCTTTGCGATGGTCGGTAGCAGCGTTTCAGGGCTGTCGCTCGGCGCGGGGCAGACCACCTTGGCCTGCTCGTTCCGGTCGCTGACCAACCCGTATCACGCGGCCTTCAACAAGGGCGCGCAGAGCTTCGCGGCAAGCGTCGGCTTGCCGTATGTGCCGCTCACGACTGAAGGGAGTTCCGAGAAAGGCATCGCCGATATTCGCGCGCTGCTGCAACGGACGGGCGGCAATCTCGTGCTCAACGTCGATCCGAATGATTCCGCCGACGCGCGCGTGATCGTCGAGGCCTGCTCGAAAGCGGGCGCGTTCGTCACGACTATCTGGAACAAGCCGAAGGATCTGCATCCGTGGGACGCGAACCCGAACTATGTAGCCCATCTTTCCTATGACGGTGTTGCGTACGGCGAAGAAACCGCCACGCAACTGTTCAAGCAGATGGGCGGCAAGGGAGGCGTCGTCGCGCTCGGTGGCATCTTCAGCAACGTGCCGGCAATCGAACGTAAAGCCGGGCTCGACGCAGCACTGAAAAAATTTCCTGGCATTCAGTTGCTCGACTTCCAGGTGGCCGACTGGAACTCACAAAAGGCGTTTCCGATCATGCAGGCGTGGATGACGCGCTTCAACTCGAAGATCAAAGGCGTATGGGCCGCGAACGACGACATGGCGCTCGGCGCGATCGAGGCACTGCGCGCCGAAGGTCTCGCAGGCCAGATGCCCGTGACGGGCATGGACGGCACGCCGCCCGGCCTGAGCGCGATCAAGGCCGGCGAACTGGTCGCTTCCGTCGACTGGGACCCGTACTGGCTCGGTGGCATCGGCCTGGCAATGGGTCTACAGGCGAAGGAGAAAAAGGTCGACGTAGCAGCGTTGCCCAAGGACCGGCGCGAGTCCTATTGCAAGGCAACGTTCGTGACCAAAGCTAACGTGCAGGATGTGCTGAAGCGCGCGGCTGCGCCAGGCGGCGATTGGAACAATCTCTATGCCCGCGTCGCGGGTCCAGTGGTGTATCGATGAACAAGCTGACCTTGGCGCCCACCCGGCAGGCCGTGCCCACAAAAACAACCGGGACCCCGATCGTATCGAAGCAGGCACTCGTGCGACGATTGGCACCGCTGCTGGTGCTGGTGGCGCTCGGTCTTTGCATCGGCGCGCTGAACCGCGACTTCTTCGATCCGATGAATCTGTCGCGGATTGCGATAGGTGCTGCGATTCCTCTCACCATCGCACTCGGTGCCGCGTTCGTCATTCAGCTCGGCAGCATCGATCTGTCAGCCGAAGGCATCGTCGCGGTCGCTGCGATTGCGGTCTCGATGCTGGTCGAGAACTCGTATAACGACAACCATTTCGGGCTGTGGGTGCTGGCCGTGGCGATTGCCGCAGGTACCGCGCTGGGTCTTGCCAATGGCGTGCTGCACGTGTTCCTGCGCATTCCGTCGTTCATCACAACATTGGCGATCGGCTTCGTTGCAACGGGGATCGGTACGGCGTGGCTGTCGGGGAACACGATCCGTGTGAGCGATCCTTCGCTGCGCGCCATTTCGATTACGCGCTATCTGGGTCTGCCTCTGTCGGTCTGGATCGCGATATCGATGCTTGGGGTCGCGTGGTTCGTCTACAAACACACGCTGCTCGGCCGGCACACGCTCGCAATCGGCGGCGGGGAGGATCTCGCTCGTCTGAGCGGGGTGCGGGTATCGCGCGTGCGCATCGTGGTGTTCGCGCTGGCGGGTGCGTTCTATGGCGTGGCGGGCATCCTCGCCGTTGCGCAATACGGGCAGGGACATGCACGCATTGCCGATGGTCAGTTGTTCGTTGCGATTACCGCGATCGTGGTGGGCGGTACGTCGCTCGCAGGCGGCAACGGCAGTCCGATGAACACGTTGATCGGCACGCTGATCGTAATTGTGCTCGGCAACGGCATGGTGCTGCTCGGTGTGCCTCCCTACGTGCAACAGGGCATCCAGGGTGTATTGATCATCGCAGCCGTGACCCTCGCGCTCAATCGCTCGCGCCGGCGCATCGTCAAATGAGCGTGAGGAGAACAGACATGCTTTCACTGAAGAACGTCACCAAGCGCTTTCCGGGTGTGCTCGCCCTGGACGACGTATCGATCGAAGTCCGGCCGAATGAAATCGTCGGTCTGATCGGCGAGAACGGCGCAGGAAAATCCACGCTGATGAAACTCCTGACGGGCGCATACCGTCAGGACACGGGCGAGATCGAGCTTGGCGGCAAGCCGCTCGTGATCCGCAATCCGCGCGACGCGACGTCCAAGGGCATCGCGATGGTCTATCAGGAGCAATCGATCCTGCCGAATCTGACCGTTGCCGAGAACCTGTTCCTCGGTCGCGAAGAAGACTTCGTCACCTTCGGCCGGATGAACTGGGCAAAGCTCAAGCGGGCAGCGAAGAAGGAACTCGCTACGGTGCGTCTGGACGTGGATCCGCTGACGCTGTGCGAGGACCTGTCGTTCGGCCAGCGACAGATGGTTGAACTCGCGCGAGCCTTGTCGCTTGCGAGCCGCACGGGCGGCACGCCGATCATCCTGCTCGACGAGCCGACTTCCGTGCTCGAGGCGGGGGAGATCGACATCCTGTTCGGACTCGTGCGTGAATTGAAGTCGCGCGCGTCGTTCGTGTTCGTGTCGCACCGGCTCGATGAACTGCTGTCGCTCAGCGACCGCGTGTATGTGATGAAGGATGGGAAGGTGGTGTCGGAGATGTCGTCGGGCAATGCATCGGTGACGAAGCTCCACGAACTGATGGTCGGCCGGTCCCTGCACAGCGAGTACTACCGCGAAAACCTGCAAAAGCCTTGCCGCGCGGAGGTCGCACTGTCGGTGCGCCACGCGTCGCTGGGTCACGTGCTCAACGACGTTTCCTTCGATGTCCACTGCGGCGAAGTGTTCGGTGTCGCGGGCGTGGTCGGGTCCGGGCGCGAAGAACTGTGCCGGATCATTGCGGGCCTGGAAAAGCTCGACGCGGGGGAGGTGATGGTGGGTACGACCCGTCTGAAGCCGCAGGCCAATCATGCCGTCGCGCTTGGCATCGGGTACGTTCCGCGTGAGCGGAAGGTCGAAGGGCTCGTCACCCAGATGAGCGTTGCGCAAAACCTCACGCTGCCGCGTCTGGGCGCCGTCAGCCGCGGCGGCGTGGTTCGCAAGGCAAGCGAGCGCGCGCTTGCCAACGAATGGATACAGCGGCTGCACATCAAGACGCCAGGGCCTGATGCATCCTGCCGCAACCTGTCGGGCGGCAACCAGCAGAAGGTGGTGCTCGCGAAATGGCGTTTCGCAGGCAGCCGGATTCTCGTGCTCGATCATCCGACGCGCGGCCTCGATGTCGGTGCAAAGGAAGAGGTCTATCAACTCATCCGCGAACTGACAGCAGAGGGTGTCGCTGTCGTGCTAACGGGCGATACGCTCGAAGAGATTCTTGGGCTCAGCCATCGCGTGATGGTCATGCGAGACGGCCGCGCTGAAAAGGTCCTGCCGTGCGAGGTTGGGCGTAAGCCCTCGCAGGTCGAAATTGTCGAACACATGGTCTGAGGTCAACATGCCACAACTGAACGCACCACTCGCGGCGAAGCTGCGCGACAACGCGCCCTTTCTCGCACTCATCGTGCTGTACGTGTTGATTGAAATCGCGCAGCCGAGCTTTCTGGCACCTTCGACGCAACTCGGCTTGCTCGCCGACAGTTCGACACTGTTCATCATGGCGGCCGGCACGACCTTTGTCGTCTTGCTCGGTAGCATCGACCTGTCGCTGCAGTCCGTGGCGTCTCTCGCGAGCGTGATCGTGGCGATGCTGCTGCCGCGTTACGGAGCGATGGCTGCCGTCGTCGCACTCGCTGCGTCGTTTGGCATTGGTCTGCTTAGCGGGGTGATCCAGACCATGCTGCGCATTCCGTCCTTCATCGCGACGCTTGCGGTGGGCGGGATTGCGTCGGCGGCTGCGTTGACGCTTTCCGGTACACGCTCCATCGCGATCAGCGACGAGATGCGCAACGCCTCGCTCGGTTGGACCACGGGTACTTCGTTCGGCGTGCCGCACGAAATCCTGCTCGGCATCGCAGTGTTTGCGTTCTGTCTGTTTCTGCATCGATCGACGGTATTCGGCCGCCACGCTGACGCGATCGGTGCCGGCGAACCGGCGGCGATCGCCTCGGGTGTGCGCGTGTGGGTGACCAAATGCCTGGTGTTCGGCACGTCGTCTTTCTTTGCGGGGTTTGCGGGTGTCGTTATGGCCGGTCGACTGGGCAGCGGTTCGCCAACGCTGGCAGATCAGTTCCTGCTTCCCGCCATTGCCGCGGTGATCGTCGGCGGAACGGCGCTGACGGGTGGCGCGGGCGGCATCGGCAGGACGCTGGTGGGCGCGCTCCTCGTGTCGGTCGCGCGTGTGGGCATGACGTTCGTCGGCATTAGCGTGTTCGCGCAGCAGATCGTGTTCGGACTGATCCTGATCGTCGCGGTGACGGTGGCGTTCGATCGTTCGAAGGTGCTGGTCATCAAGTGAGATTCGACCCGGCCCGTTGCGCGCCGGCTTTTGTTGAAGGAAGAGGTTGCACATGAAAATTCTGGTCACGGTCAAAAGAGTGGTCGACTACAACGTCAAGGTTCGCGTGAAGTCGGATGGAAGCGGCGTCGATATCGCGAACGTGAAGATGTCGATGAATCCGTTCGACGAGATTGCCGTTGAGGAAGCGGTTCGCCTGAAGGAAGCGGGCGTGGCGACGGAAGTCGTTGCGGTGTCGTGCGGCGTGACGCAGTGTCAGGAGACGCTGCGCACCGCGTTGGCCATTGGAGCGGATCGCGGGATTCTCGTTGAGTCGACGGAAGAATTGCAGCCACTCGCGGTCGCGAAGATTCTCAAGGCGCTCGTCGATAAGGAGCAGCCGCAACTGGTGATTCTCGGCAAGCAGGCCATCGACGACGATTCGAATCAGACCGGTCAGATGCTGGCCGCTTTGGCTGGCTGGCCGCAGGCGACGTTTGCCTCGAAGGTCGTGGTGGCGGACGGCAAGGCTACCGTGTCGCGTGAAGTCGATGGCGGCGCGGAAACGCTCTCGCTCAAGCTGCCCGCAGTCATCACGACCGATCTGCGTCTGAACGAGCCGCGCTACGTCACGCTGCCGAACATCATGAAGGCGAAGAAGAAGCCTCTGGAGACACTGAAGCCGGCCGATCTCGGTGTCGGTGTCGCACCGCGCCTGAAGACGGTGAAAGTCGCGGAGCCGCCGAAGCGTTCCGCAGGCGTAATGGTGCCGGACGTGAAGGCGCTGGTCGAGAAACTCAGGAACGAAGCCAAAGTCCTGTAAGGACAACGCAGGAGACGGATGAAATGACGATTCTGGTAATTGCAGAACACGACAACGTATCGATCAAGGCCGCAACGCTGAACACGGTTGCTGCTGCTTCGAAGATCGGCGGTGATGTTCACGTGCTGGTTGCGGGTTCGAATGCGCAGGGCGCGGCCGACGGCGCCGCGAAGATCGCGGGTGTTTCCAAAGTGCTGCTCGCCGACGCGCCGCAACTCGCCGAAGGACTGGCTGAGAACATCGAAGGCACGGTGCTGAATATCGCGCGGGACTATTCGCATGTCCTGGCGCCCGCTACCGCATACGGCAAGAACATCGCGCCGCGCATTGCGGCGCATCTCGACGTCGCGCAGATCAGCGACATCACGGCTGTGAATAGCACCGATACATTCGAGCGCCCGATCTACGCTGGCAACGCGATCGCGACGGTGCAATCGGGCGACCCCGTCAAGGTCATCACCGTGCGCACGACGGGCTTCGACCCCGTGGCGGCCGAAGGCGGCAGCGCATCGATCGAGAAAATCGAAGCCGCCGCGGACGCGGGAATATCCGCGTTCGTGAACCGCGAATTGACGAAGCTGGACCGGCCGGAACTGACATCGGCTTCGGTGATCGTGTCGGGTGGCCGTGGACTGGGAAACGGTGAGAATTACACGAAGGTGCTCGAGCCCCTGGCGGACAAACTCGGTGCGGCATTGGGCGCGTCGCGTGCAGCCGTAGATGCGGGCTTCGTTCCGAATGACTATCAGGTCGGCCAGACGGGCAAGATCGTCGCGCCGCAGTTGTACATAGCCGTCGGCATCTCCGGCGCGATCCAGCATCTGGCCGGCATGAAAGACAGCAAGGTGATCGTCGCGATCAACAAGGATCCGGAAGCGCCGATCTTCAGCATCGCAGACTATGGTCTGGCTCAGGATCTGTTCGAAGCCGTTCCAGAGTTGACGACGCTTATCTGAAGTAGCCTCATTGAGGACGTACTGATGCGTAAAAGCCGAATCGCGATCGTTGGCGCCGGTCTTGCCGCGACGCCTCATGCGCTTGCACTGAACGAACTGAACGACGAAGTGGAGGTGGTGGGCGTAGTCGGTCGATCGGCGGAACGGCTGGAGCGCTTCACCGGCACGTATGGCTTTCCGGTTGCCAGATCGTTCGACGCCGTATTGGGGGACCCGCGCGTCGATGCCGTTCTGGTGCTGACGCCGCCGCACACGCATCTCGAACTCGTCGAGCGGGCCGCTGCTGCGCGCAAGCATGTATTGCTTGAAAAGCCGCTAGACATATCGATGCCTCGCGCAGAACGCGCGGTCCAGGTGTGCCGCGACGCCGGCGTGCGACTCGGCGTGGTCTTCCAGAATCGCTTTCGTCCTGCTGTCGAGCGGCTTGCGACGCTCGCGAAGAGCGGCGCACTGGGCGCGATCGCCTATGCCGGCGTCGATCTGCGCTGGTGGCGGCCCCAGTCCTACTACGACGAGCCCGGCCGTGGGACCTATGCGCGCGATGGAGGCGGCGTGCTGATGACGCAGGCCATTCACTCGCTCGACATTCTGATGTGGCTGGCGGGAGACGTATCAACGGTAGTCGGTGCAACGGCAACAACCGCTTTGCATTCGATGGAAGCAGAAGACTTCGCGAGCGCCATACTCACGTTCGAAAGCGGCGCCGCCGGTCACGCGCTTGCGACGACGGCGGCGTATCCGGGTTTTCCTGAGCGAATTGAGCTGATCGGCACCAATGGGACAGCGGTTCTCGAAGGGGGACATTTGCGCGCGTTTTTCCACGATGGTCGTGTCGATGAATTTCATGATCCTTCGTCGTCGGGTTTTGGCGCCAAGCCAATGGACTTTTCCCATACGGCGCATCGTGATTTGCTCAAGGACTTCCTCTGCGCGATTCGCGAGGATCGCAGCCCATTGGTAACGGGCGACGATGCGCTGCGCGTGCAGCGTCTGATCGAACGCATTACCGCACAGACAGGACGCCGCCAATGATGCACATCGACGGAGAAACCCGGATCGTCGCCATTCTGGGCGACCCCATCGCGCAGGCAAAGTCGCCGCAACTCTTCAATGCGTGCTTCCAGCGGGACGGCGTGAATGCGACCCTCGTGCCGTTTCACGTGCCCGCTGCTCACCTTGGGCCCGTGCTCGAAGGGCTGCGTGGCATCGTCAATCTGGCCGGTGTGGTCGTCACGGTGCCGCACAAGCTCCAGGCGACCGTTCACGCGGCGCGATTGTCGGAGGCGGCGCAGCAAACGGGCGGGGTCAACTGTCTACGGCGCGAAGCCGACGGTTCCTGGACGGGCGCGATGTTCGACGGTGAGGGCTTCGTCAAAGGCCTGCCTGGTCGTGGCCACGGGGTTCGCGGCAAGTCGGCGCTCATCGTCGGGACAGGCGGCGCTGGTGTGGCAGTCGCGCATGCGCTGATCGACGCGGGTATTGCATCGCTCGATCTCTTTGACAGCAATGCGACGTCGTTGCGGCGGCTCGCGCAAGCATTGCAAAAGCGTGGGAGCGGCGTGGTCGTCCGGGAGAGTGCGCCGCGCGCTCAGGCCTGTCACGATTTGGTGGTCAACGCGACACCGTGCGGCATGCGCCCTGGCGATCCGCTTCCGATCGATCTCGCTGATGCCGGTCCGCATGCTGTCATCGCAGACCTCATCATGAAGCCTGCGCAAACTCGCCTGCTGGAAGAAGCGGAAGCCAGAGGTTTAACCACCCACCCGGGTCGTCACCTGCTTGAAAATTCGGTCGAAGCGATGGTTGCGTTTTTGCGGCTGCTTCCACCATCCCGTGAGCGTGCAACAACTGGCTGCCAGGCGTGGATCGAGTCCGCGTAAGCCGGCAAATGCTCCGGGAAAACCCCCTTTGATTGATCCTGGATCGGGGCATAGTATGAATCACAAGTAACTATCCGGTGGGTTACGTAACAGATTCGACAGTAGCCGACTTTCGTTCGCAACGACTTGCATCGGACCAGTAAATGCGCGAATAGCGCCGCCGCTGGTCGACAGGAGACAACGATGAATCCAACAGAAAAGCGCAAATGGCCGCGCTCGGGACTCGAAACAACGCTGATGGGCTTCGGCGCCGCGCCGATCGGCAACATCTTCCGGCCGATCACGGAGGAGGATTCCGCGGCCCTGATCAAGGCTGCCTGGGACGCCGGCGTGCGCTATTTCGACACAGCTCCCATGTACGGCCATGGTTTAAGCGAAGCTCGCTGTGGGCAGGGGTTGCGCTGGTATCCGCGCGACCAATATGTGCTGTCGACGAAGGTGGGACGACTTCTCAAGCCCCGCAAGCGCGCGGAAATCGACTTTACGCCGTGGGTCGACGGCCTGCCGTTCGAAATGAAGTTCGACTACAGCTACGACGGTGTCATGCGGTCGATCGAGGACAGCCTGCAGCGACTGGCGTTGGAGCAGATCGACATCGCACTGATCCACGACATCGACAGCTATACGCATGGAGACAGGCAGCCGGAAATGTTCGAGGCGGCCATGTCGGGCGCGGCGAGGGCGCTGCTGAAGTTGCGCGACGAAGGCGTCGTGAAGGCGGTAGGCGTGGGTGTGAACGAATGGCCGGTTGCGCATGAGGCCGTCAAACGCCACGACTTCGACTGTCTGCTGCTCGCCGGACGTTACACGCTGCTCGAGCAGGACGCGCTCGACGGCTTCCTGCCCCTGTGTGAGGAGAGGCAGGTGTCGGTCATCCTCGGCGGCGGCTACAACAGCGGCATTCTCGCGACGGGCGCGGTTCCCGGCGCGAAATACAACTATTCGCCCGCGCCCGATGCGGTCCTCGAACGGGTGCGCAAAATTGAGAAGGTGTGCCGGGAATACTCGGTGCCGTTGAAAGCGGCGGCGCTGCAGTTCGTGCTCGCCCACCCGACCATACCCACCAATATTCCCGGCGTGCGCACGGTCGCCCAGCTCGAAGACAATCTGCAAACGTTCCGGGCACAGATTCCATCCGCATTCTGGGCCGAACTGAAGCGTCGTGAGCTGATCCGGCAGGACGCGCCCACTCCTCAATAACGGTTCGTCGCCGACCCGCAATCGGGTAGCAGAGAACGACTCGCGGGTTCCGCGCCCGCTTCCTCCGCCGCGCAATTACGTGGCGGATGGGACCCGTCGTGCCCGCATTTCAACGTCAGGGAGAAGTCATGAAAGCTGCCGTACTTGTTGCTCCGATGCAGTTCGAGTTGCGCGACGTGCCTGTTCCTGAGTGCGGCGCGTCGGACGTGCTCATCAAGGTCGAGCGCTGTGGGATTTGCGGAACCGACTTGCACATCTATCACGGCAACTACTCGAGCGACCGCCTGCCATTGATTCTGGGACACGAGTTCTCCGGGACGATCGCCGAAGTCGGCTCGGCCGTAAAAGGGCTGAAGGTCGGTCAGGCGGTCACCGCCGACATCAATCTCGGTTGCCGCAGTTGCTTCTATTGCCGCAAGAACGAGATTCTCAATTGCACACAGATGGTTCAACTCGGCATTCATGTGGACGGTGGCATGGCCGAGTACGTGCGTGTGCCGGCCTATGCGGTCGTCCCGTTGCCCCCGGCGATGCCCGTGGAAGAAGGCGCGATGGTCGAGCCGCTTTCGTGCATCGTGCGGGCGTTTCGGAAGGGGCATCTGCGGCTTGCCGAGAGTGTGCTGGTGATCGGCGCGGGGCCGATCGGCCAGATGCATATGCAGCTCGCCGTCCGCGCGGGCGCGGCACCTGTCATCGTCGTCGAGCCGAATGAGCAGCGTGCGCGACTCGCAAAAGAACTGGGCGCGGATCTGGTCGTGACCGACCCCGCTCAGCTCGAGGCCGCCGTGCGCGGCGCAACCGATGGACGCGGCGTCGACGTCGCCATTGAAAGCGTCGGTTCCACCGAACTATACGAAAAGGCGTTCACGCTGATTCGTCCTGGCGGACGTGTGATTGCGTTTGGACTTGCCAAGCCGGGTCATACGTTCAGAATTTCCGCGCTCGATTTCGTGCTGCGGGAGCAGGGTGTGCAAGGCAGTGTTGCCGGCATGGGCGATGACATGCACGAGGCCGCGACCCTGCTCGGCTACAGGCGCGTGAACGTTGCGCCGTTTCTCACCACGATCTATCGCCTCGATGACGTTCAGGCTGCGTTCACGCGCCTCGCTGAAGACAGGAACGTATTGAAGATCCAGTTGCAGGTCGCGTGAATTGCCCGGCCGTCGCAGCGGTTCGAAGTCATGTCAACACGGTGTTGCATCGCCTGGCAGAGGCAGTCCATGAATGCTCTCGAAGTGAAGGGAATCAGCAAGACCTACCCTGGTGTACGGGCTCTGGATCGCATTGAATTTTCATGCAGCCGTGGGTCCGTGCACGCGCTGGTTGGAGAAAACGGTGCGGGCAAATCAACGCTGATCAAGATTCTGAGCGGCGCCACTGCACCCGATGAAGGCGAACTGTTACTCGACGGCAAATCCTACTCACCGGCATCGCCGAGCGAAGCAGTGACGGTGGGCGTATCGACGATTTATCAGGAGTTCAATCTGATCCCCGGCTTGAGTGTCGCCGAGAATATTTTTCTGGGCCGTGAACGGATCAGTCGTGGCTTGCTCGATGCCGCATCCATGCGCAGCGAAGCGAAGGCGCTGCTCGCGCGCATCGGCGCACCGATCGACGTGCGAAGGCGTGTCGGCACGCTGTCGGTAGCTGAACAGCAACTCGTCGAGATCGCCAAGGCGCTCGCCGTCTCAGCGCGCGTGCTGATCATGGATGAACCGTCAGCGACGCTTTCCGATCGTGAGATGACTCTGCTCTATAACGTCGTGCGAACCCTGTCGCGCGATGGAGTGACGATTCTCTATGTGTCGCACCGGATGGATGAGATTTTCGACCTTTGCCACACCTGCACGATCATGAAAGACGGTCGCTCGGTCTGTACGCGTAGGGTGGCGGACCTCGATCGCGCATCGCTGATACGGCTCATGGTGGGCCGCGAAGTCGATACACGCTTTCCTGATCGGCGCGACAACGGCGACGAACCTGCTGCGCAGATTGTGCTCGATGTAAAGGCGCTGCGACTCGCGGAGCGCGTAAAGGACGTCACTTTTAGCATACGTGCCGGTGAGATCGTAGGCCTCGCGGGACTCGTGGGCGCGGGACGTACGGAAGTGGCCCGTGCGATCTTCGGACTCGACGACATCGCGTCAGGCGAGATATCGCTGCGAGGGCGTGCACATCGCCCGAAGACGCCCGCCGAGGCGATCGAATCAGGCGTCGCATTGGTGCCGGAGGATCGCAAGGCTCAAGGGCTGGTGCTCGGCCTCAGCATCCGCGAGAACGCGATGCTTCCCACACTCAAGAGCATTTGTCGCTTCGGCTTCGTTAGCCGACGCCGCGAACAGTCACGAGTGGCGTCCGTGTGCCGGCAACTCGCGGTGTCGGCATCGAGTGCGGAAGTGCCCGTCGGAACTTTGTCGGGTGGCAATCAGCAGAAGGTCGTGTTCGGCAAATGGATTGCCCACGACTACACACTTCTGATTCTCGACGAACCGACGCGGGGCGTTGATGTCGGCGCGAAGGTCGAGTTCTACAGGTTGATTGACGAGATTGCACGCTCTGGCAAGGCGGTTCTGTTGATCTCCTCGGAAATGCCTGAACTCCTTGGCATGGCGGACCGCATCGTCGCGCTGCGTGATGGCGTAGTGACGGGGGAAGCTTCCGCTCATGGCGCAACAGAAGAGTCGGTCCTTCAAATGATAGCGAGGTAAATCATGGCATTCGCAGAACCTATGTCCGGGACTGCTTCGAGCGGACGATTTTCAGGCGGCGCCTATCGGCGCATTGAGCTCATCCAGCGCTTTGGCATTCTCGCCATCTTCATGCTGCTGTGCGTGACGGCGGCAGTGTCATCGCCTTACTTTCTCACGGCCGAGAACCTGTTGAATGTCGTACGCCAGGTGTCGGTGGTGGGACTGACATCGCTGGGCATGACGTTCGTGATATTGACGGCGGGTATCGATCTTTCCGTCGGATCGATTCTCGCGCTCACGACGCTCGCCATTGCGGGTCTCAAGCCATATGGGCCGGTGGCATCGCTCGCGGGTGGCCTCGCAATCGCGCTGATTTGCGGGTGGGCCAACGGCGTTATCACGACCAAAGGCCGTATCCAGCCGTTCATCGTCACGCTTGGCATGATGACGGCGCTTGTCGGCGTCGGACTCGCTTATTCGGATGGTCAGCCGGTCATTGGTGTTCCGGCGTCGCTTGCATGGATTGGACGTGGACGCCTCGCAGGCGTGCCCGTTCAGGCGCTGCTTTTCATCGTGATGGCCGTGGCATCGGCGGTAATTCTGAGAATGACGCGCTACGGAAGGCACGTGTATGCCGTGGGCGGCAATGCGGAAGCCGCGCGCCTGTCGGGCGTACCTGTCGACAGGATTCGCGTGATTGCCTACTGCCTTTCCGGGTTGTTCGCGGGGCTCGGTGGTCTTGTGATGTCGACGCAACTGAACATCGGTGAAGCGAACCTCGGAAAGGGGCTTGAACTCGATGCGATTGCCGCTGTGGTGGTCGGTGGCACGAGTCTGTCGGGTGGCGCGGGTGGCATCGGAGGCACGATCGTTGGTGTCTTGCTGATCGGCGTGCTGAACAACCTTCTCAATCTGCTCAACATCCCTGCCTATACGCAGTTGATCGTCAAGGGCGCAATTATTGTCGGCGCGGTGTTGATCCACGCGCAACTCAGTCGTTCAAAGGGCCGATAGACCGGTCGAAAATCCCAGGAGACAACGATGTTCAACACGAAGCTGATGCAGACAGCGGCAGCCACGACTCTTGCATTCGGATGTGTCGCGAGCGCGCTCGCTGCCGACACGATTGGCCTTTCGCAGGAGAGTCTCGATCATCCGTGGCTCGCGACCCAGCGCAAGCAGATCAACGCCGCTGCCTCAGCGGCCGGCGTACGCGTGCTCGCCACCGACGGGCAGGGCAATGTCGCGGGCCAGATCGCAGGCATCGAAGACATGGAGTCGAAGGGGATCAAGCTTCTTCTGGTGCAGGCCGGGAAAGCAGAGGGGTTGCGTCAGGAACTGGCCTCGCTAAAGGAGCGAGGCGTGCCGTACATGTTCGTGGGTAAGCCGATCGAGAACGCGGGCGCAATCACAATGGTATCGGGCGATAACCGCGCACTGGGTGTGGATGCGGGTCAGTACATCGTCGAAACGCTTACAAAAAAGTACGGCAAACCCAAAGGCAACATCGTATTGCTCGAAGGCATTCCAGGTGACGAGACATCCGTGAACCGGATAGGCGGCGTCACGTCGGTGACCGGGAAATCCGCGGACATCAAGGTCATCGCGAAACAACCGGCCGATTACCGCCGGCCGAAAGCCTACGCTGTGATGCAGAACATCCTGCAGGCGCATCCTGCCGGCACGGTCGACCTTGTATTCGCCGCGAACGGCGAGATGGCGCTCGGCGCGATCCAGGCGATCAAGGAGAGCGGCCGGTCGAGTGAGATCAAGGTGTTGGGCCTCGACGGGCAGAAAGAAGAGTTTGAAGCGATCCGGGCCGGTGACGAAGCGGCCACGTGGCTGTATCCGCCCGCTGGAACTGAAAGCATGGCAGTCGCGCTAAAGATCCTGAAAGGGGAGAAGGTGCCGCCCAAGGTTGTGTTGCCAACTGTCCGGGTCACGAAGGAAAACATTGACTCGGTGAAGCCGGCCTTCTAGAACGGCCGACGAAATTGCGTCAGTTTCTGAAACGCGCGGATCTCTTCTGGCGTTCGGCAACTCGCATTTCAGATCCCGCGAACATCATGATCTACAAACGTTAAACGGGTAGCGGATGGATCGAACAGGATACTTCCCGATATCATCTTGATCTTAAGAATCTAGGGTTGCCGCTGGTGGTCGTTTATGTAGCGACCTCGATCGGCAGTATATCGGGCGGGTGGCTATCGTCGCGCCTGATCGCTCGCGGATGGGATGTCACTCGAGCACGTCAGATCACCATGCTTGGCTTGGCGTTCCTCGTGGTAGCCATAGCGTTTTCGCCCTGGATCGACAACATGTGGGCAATGGTTGGACTTCTCAGCCGATTGTCGGAATGGGAGGCATGGCTGGCGCAATTGGTGGAACTGTCTTTCCCTTGTTTGTCGGTGCGCTTCTTGATCACTTCAAGGCTCTCGGAAACGTCAATGCGGGCTACAACATATTGTTTGCGATATGTGGGTCGGCATACGTGATCGCATCGACTATCATGCGTCTGATTCGGTCTTCGAATCCGCGAACGGACCTTGGGTCCATGCGAGCCGATTCAGTGACTTGATTGCAGTCTGAGGTTAATGCCGGAGCCGTTCAAACATCGAATGGATTGGAGTCTTCATGTGCTAGCCTAACGCTACCGAGAAGAAGAAATCTGGGGCGGCGTGCCATTCGACACGTCCCGCGAATGTCGAGTAGCGGGGGATCGCCCTTGACCAGCCCAGCGGCAAACGCCGCAAAGAAGCTCTTGCCCGGATGCTCGCCCAGCAGCCCGGCACCCTGCTCCTCGACGTGAGCATGCGCCGTCTCGGCCACCTGTCCCAGCATCTGCTGGGCGTCGTCGGCATTGATACCTTGATCGGCTAGTGCCTGGGTTGCCTGACTCCCATGTTCCGACGCGAGAAATTCAGAAACCAGTTCCTGCATGTCCATGACAAATGCTCCAGAAATCGAGGCGTTGGAAGGACCGACCTGGAAAAGGCGGCTGCAACACCTTGCTCGGCGTATGAGCAGCGATGCCTGCCCCATTGTCGCTGGACAACCTTTCGGACGGACCACACTGCGCGCGGACGCCGCGCGGCATAACTCCACGGCAGTCGACCAGTCATATTTCGATGAAGCGAAAAAGCCAGCGCACAATTTCTTGTCCACTGGCTGAACACTGCGACGACCGGAATCTCGTGCAGAGACCGTCTACGTGAGGACTCGACTACTTCGTCGCGAAGACCGAGATTCCGCCGTTCGGAAACGCGGCGGCGCCTGGCTGGAACGGCACATAGACCTGGCCGAGGCCGCTGTCGATTGCAACCGAGTGCGCGCCGGTGCCTACCGCGACGGTGTAGAGCAGCTTGCGCGTCGCGCCGTCGATCACGCCCATCTGGGGCGTGAAGCCCGATGCCGCCGCCGTTCCGCTCGTCACCCAATGGCGCGCCGGCAGGAAATAGCGATTCGAGCCGGGATCGTAAGCGACCTGGTCCGTTCCGCCAAAGGGTATCGACGCAAGTTGGGCCCCCGTGTTGCGGTCGAGAATCAACGTGATCAGCGGATTACCCGCGGACGGATCGCAGCCGATCAGCACATCGCTGTTAGGCCCGAGTGCAATGCCAGACGGCTCGCATTTGCCGAGTGAAAATGCCTTGCTGACAGCAGGCGTACCCGATGTGACGGAACTGGCTGTGATGACGTCCAGTTCGCCCGTCGGATTAGCCGTCGTTCCGTCGTTATTGATGAGGAAACTCTTCGACGCCGCGTCATACGTGCAAGCTTCCAGTCCCGATGAGCCGGTGAAAGTCAGCTTCGATACGACTGCTTGCGTCGTTGTCGAGATGAACGTGACGTACGGCGGCGTCTCGCCCGGGCTTGCGAACATGATGAGATGATCATCGGGATCGTAACAGCCTTCGTCGACGCGCGAACCTGACGTACTGATCGGAATCGTCTTGACCGTTTTCATCGCGGCCGTATCGACGATTTTCACCGAATCGACGTCGCCCACATACAGCGTGTTCGTTCCCGTCACACCGACGATGCCGTCGGGCCCGGACGCATCCGTGCTCGCGCCTGCGCCCGTAAAACCTCCCGTAATTTGCGCGATCAGCGTGTTCGATTTCGTGTCGACGACGTCGACGGATTTGTTATTTCGGTCCGCCAGATAGTACCTGCCTGCTTCCGTGTAGCCGATATCGAAACTGAACGCCGGCGTCGTGGAATTAGGCACGGCGATGGTCGTCAACAGCTTGGACGGCGCGGGGGCGGGTGTCGATGAAGCCGGCGTCGATGCGGAGTTGTCTCCTCCGCCGCACGCTGCAAGCACGGCCGTCGCCACGAGTAGAACGACCAGTAACGGTTTTTTCATCAGTCGGCTCCTTTGAGCAGCAAAACAGGTGAGAGAAACGCTTGAGTGCTGTGTGCAGTGCTTCGTTCCGGTGGTAAGGATGAGGAAGGAGTGGCAAGAATGCACAGAAAATAATTTGATGGTTTGTATAGATAGGTGCGAATGAATGTATGGATAACGAAATATTCATACACTTGCCTGTCGATATTTTCGTAATGTTGAATTCCCGTTTAGGACGCTGAATGACAATGAGAAGCGATGCAGGCACGTCGACAACAGAACTTATGCGGCATTGCCGCATTCATTTATATCGTTGGTGGAATTGTGGAAAGTGGTGCTTGATTGGGAACAACCTGCCGTCAAGTTACCGTGTAGAGACTGACATGCTGTACTTCGCCTTGCTCTCGCGGCTCTGTAAGGCCAGGTTATGCAGTAGAAAGCGTAAATTTCAGTGAGCAGAGAAAAACGCGGCGGGAAGAACATCGAAGGTCAGGGAAAACGCCTGGCACCGGATCCGTTCATTGACGAGATAAGACATTGCAACAAGAAATAATGCCTTCTTTAATAAATTTCCCGGATGATTCGCGTAATTATTGCCGGAATATAAAAATAAATATCAGATGCCATGAAATGCCTCCTCCTCTTAATCAAAACCTAAGATTGCGGGAATACAATTCATTGCTCTATTGCCCGAACTCCAGAAACGAAACATTCGCTTCCAGAAAAGTGAGATGTCGACAGTTTATGTTGGGTCTGCCCAGAACGGGTTTACACGTATCGACGAGAAGTGGCGGACGTTTCGGAGAGGATGTCGATCGTCCGCTCCTGTCAGACCACAGCCCGATAGTGGCGGTCCATCGGTGATGGCGGCGTTGTCGAGCCAAGTGCGGTTACTTGACGTAAAAACCGAACGCGCCGGTCTTCGCAGTGAAATGCGCTCGACGGGCGTCAGGTCGTCGCCACCGCGACCAGCCGATCCCTGGTTCGGCTCACAACCTGTAGGCCCATAGCGCTTTAAAGGTCGAACCCACCAATCCCGAGCGCTTACGACCGTTTTTACATCACCGGGCCCTCGCTCATCCGGTCCGCGTCAGGACTGCGTGCGGCGTGCGTGTCCCGTTCTGCTAAAAACATGATCTATCCCGCTTCGACACGATTACGGCCAGACTTCTTGGCCCGATAAAGCGCGCGGTCCGCACGCTTCATTAACGTCTCCACGTCGGCCTCGTGTGTTTCGCGGGTAACCACGCCGATGCTCACCGTGAACGGAATCGGTTTGAGGTGCGATACGTGCGCGAAATCCTGTCGTTCGTAACGTTCGCGCAACGCGTTCGCGATGTCATACGCAACACGGGCATCAGCGCCCGGCAGCGCTGCCACAAACTCTTCGCCGCCCCAACGCGCGAACAGACATGGCCGGCTCGTCATTGACGCTCCAACTTTCGCGAGCGTGCGTAACACTTCATCGCCAGCATCGTGTCCATGCTTGTCGTTTATTTCCTTGAAGAAATCGATGTCGAGAATGAAAACTGAAAACACGTCTGTATTGCCAAGTAACGCTTCTATGTATTCCAGACACTCCCGACGATTCGGCAAACCTGTTAGCGCGTCGGTCGTGGCCTGCTTCTTCAGCAGTTCCATTAGCCTGGCGCGATCGGTGATGTCGCGTACCACCGCCATGAATTCGACCCCACCGTTCAGGTCGATTCTGGACACCGCGATTTCGACGGGTATGATCGACCCGTCACGACGTCGACCGTACACGCTATTGGTTTCGTCCATACGTGGAGCAGTCGCCCGCCGCAGGTTCGGCTGGTAGGAGTCCGCGAACTGCTTCACCCTGCGTGGATGATCAGCGCGGAACTTCTCGGGCAACAGGGTAACGATCGGCCGACCCATCACTTCGGCTGACGAATAACCGAAGAGGTTCTCCGCCGCGCGGTTGAACAAAGTGATGTTGTGCTCCTCGTCCATCGTCACGATCGCGTCGTAGGCCAGGTCGACCAAGGCGCGATAACGCGAGGCCTCGACTTCTGGCTCCTGTCGCTGGTCGATCCGCGCGCTCATGTCGAGACCCGTCATGAGAATCTTGTGCACACTGGCGCCGTTGCTCTCATGCCTGATCGGTTTAAGCGACAGACGCCACCAGACGGTGCCTTTGCGGATGTCGTGAGTTTGCTCTGGTTGCTGCACCCAGCCGGACCGAAAGCACGCGAGCAGTTTCTCGCGAAATTCATTCGCTATGGAACCCGTGACCATTACGTCGAATGGAACTGGAAAAGTCTGTGCGTCGTTGACCGGTGAGCCCGTCAACCGGAAAAACTGGTTATCGCAAGCGGTGACGATGAGCTGCTTACGCTCATCAAGTCCGATCATGGCGACGCATGTGGCGATGTCATTCACGACTGGGTTTCTCTTCCTTGAACCGATCAGACAGGCTTCGCCTTACTTCACCTTACAAAAAGCGCGTTCATCGCCAGGGCAGTGATGGATAGCCGTCGGACAGGCAGTAAATCTAAAACGTTCACTGATTTATCGGCCGTTTGCGGCAAAAACTTTATGAGAGTTCATCGAGATTCGAGGACCGATGCGTGTGGGTGTCAAACAGGGCTGTGAGCGATCCGGTGGAAGGTGACCGGGCTCGCTGGAAGTGGCGACCAGAAGGGGCGGTCTGTGACACTACCCGGATCCGCGTACTGAAGAACAATCGCCTCAGGGTACGTCGGTGGTCGCCGTTGAGGTGGTGCCACTCGTTGAGAGCGGGATCAGACGGCGGATCCATTTGGTACGAGGTCGGCCCCGTGTTTCTCCCGGGGCGCGGAACGTCGGCCGGACGCGCACGACAAGGCAGCGGTGCTCCGGATTGCAAGGATTCTCTTCGCCGATCGCTGTATCTCAGCGCGGCGACTTACGTCGCCACCTCACGTCAGAACTTGTGACGTATCCCCACCTGCCGCGCAGGTTGGTCGTTGTATCGCACGGAACGAGTGCGTTGACACTTTTATGTGCCTTCGGCTCGCTATCAAGGCGTCAACCTGCGTAGGTCCGTATTTGATGGAGGAGTTTCAAAGACCAGGTGCAACGCGCGAGCCGGTTGCGCGCCGATCATGTTGATCGGGCAGAGGAAAATTGGGGCTAGCGGTCAAGCGGTCGGCAAAGGCGAGGCGCAAATCGCCTAATCGTCGGCTGCGGCGGAGAACGCCTCGTCGCGAAGAAAGTTATCAAGGGCACCAAGCAGGCTGCGTTGTCATAGATCAGGTGCCGTTGCCGCCGGGGAAAATATCGACATTAGGTTGCGGGCTGACGACGATCGACGCCTTGTCTTCCGCGACGTCCGACGAAACTATCGAGGGGCTGTCCGAATCGTGCAAGGCGGTTGCACGCTCGCGCCTGGTGCGCGTCTTACCGCCCGAGCGGTCGGCTTTCGCGCCGTCGATCGTTGCTAGGGCAGGCGGCTCGTGTTGCTGAACGGATGCCCGACCACGTGGACCGGGTGCAAGCATGTCCGACACGGACTCTGGAATCTCGCCTTCGGTGCGCGGGTTGTCCAGCCAGCCAACTGGGGCAGTCCGAGTCGCTCCGTGAACCGGCTCGCTTCGACACTGTCGATGCGCTTCTTGCCATTCGGGCGATCGGCGATGTCGAAGCCGCTCGCGGAGGCCCGCGCGAGTGCTTCGTACCCGGCGTCGAATCCTTCATCGATCTGAACGAAGTCAAGCAGCGACTTCAGGCGAGCGATGGTCTCGTCCGCGAGGGCGGGATTGGGCTGGTCGAAAAAGCCGTGCGGTAACCCGAGCGTGGTTTCCATGTGAAAGGCGGTCTCGGGTGTGAACCTTTTACCTTTCATCAGTTCGGCCACACGCGTCATGCTCGATGCCAGCGCGATGGCGATATTGTCTGCGCCTACCGCGTTGACCAGAAACTGAAATGATCGTGTCTTGACAATACAGGCCGTGTCCGAGGAGTCTCAAGGCGGCGTCTTCACATACGGTTGGCCCTGCCGGTCAGGCGCGGCTTTTTTTCCGTAGTGGGGTTTGCCGCTCTGACGAGCTTTAACTCATAAACTGGCGTTCCGTACGACGTTCGAAATAGGAGTATTCGGTTGTAGGCGAGGCCATATTTCATTCCATACGCCCGTAGCTACCCCCGCCATTTTAGACCTCGGTCTGAATGTTCTCCTTCGCGGCCATACCAGATGCACCAGGCACACGCCGTTTTTAGGCCTTCCACCGGTAAAGGTGAGAGATCCGAAGAAGCGGAGATGCTGTCGACGCGATGTGTACCGGACGGCCTTTCCGTTCTCGCGCGTTCCCACAGACTGGTAGGGAATAGGGCCTGTGCGATCGGACACACAACGTCGTAAGCCGCATTAGTCCAGTACGAAGGCGAACTCGTCAGTCGGCGTGCTGTCGCGCGAGTGGGCTCCCTGCGAAAGGGTCGTCCCGCCAGTTGATTGTCTTTTGCCGCGTATCAGGCATCGATGACGCTGACGCCGTCTCAAAGTGATCGAGTCTCTGTCCCGCGCTAATCGCCTGCTTCAGCCACTGGGGCATTTCCCCGTCGCCTGTCCATGTGTCCCCAGTCGCATTACGATATCGGGCTCGCTCCTGTAGTTCCTGATCACCGGCTATTGCCGAAGCCAGGTCGTCCGGTTCAATGTCATATTCTTCCATCCGGTGGCGGAGATAAGCAATCATGCTGTCCCGCTTACGTTCATCCATATCGGTTCCATCGGTGAGTACCGTCCAACTGTCCTTCCACATGATCTGCGGACAGCCGTTCTTCAGCGGATTCTAATCTGCTCAATCTTACCGGATCGCAGAAGGGTGCTGGTTTCCAGCAGAAGATTAAAGCAGCACGTATCTCATCAGCCGCATATCAGCGGTCGTGGTTCCGACGCCGGGGCTGATTGAATCCGGTTGGTAGAGTCCCGGCTGCAGCTTCCATCCTGGCCCGGGAGTCGCGGTCGCTTGTCAGTCAGGGAAGGCACCGCCGAAGCGGGCACCGCAGAATCCGGTAGCGGCTGAGCCAACCAGTGTTAGCACGCCGGCGCCCGTCTCAGCCTGATTACCTCGTATTCCTGTCGCGCACGAATCTCGTGCCGTATACGTCGTCGACCGTGTATCAGCCGCGCAAGATCAAAGACCGCATCGCGCAGATCCGAAAGCAGGGCTACGCGTATGTTGAAGACGAGTACTTCGTCAGCGATATTTCGACAGCGGCGGCGATCACCAATGCGCACGGGCGAGGGATAGGCGCGTTGAATATCGCTGTGGCCAGATCACGATGGCATGCATACCGCGACGAGCGGCGCTTCACCGATCCGGTGATTTCCACGGCGTCGGCAATTTCGACGCGACGTCGCGTCGAATAGCGCTCCCTACTTGTCGCTCAACCCGCCCCGTGCTGGCCGGAAGGCCCCGAGCCACGAATAGCAATACAACTCGCACCAGTTCCGAGCGCGGATTCCAAGTCTGGCGACGTAACAACACAACGTCATAAGAATCAGAGATCAATTAAGTTAAGCATCGCCACATATGTGCTTCGCCGAAACAATTTCTTCGCCTAAAGATGCGAAATATGCTCTCCAAAATCCCACTGCTTCTTCTGCAGACACCTGATCCGGAAGACACTCGATCTCGAAAACGTCACAATCTGAAAGGTGTCCAAACATGCACCATCTCTTCAAGGCCGCGTCTGCTCCGCCGCTAATGAGACTGATGATATTCGCGCGACGTTGCTCTATGCTCCCCGCGACATAATCAATAAACAGGCTGGAATCTGATGGTCGAGAGACCCCAAAAACCTGGTATCGAATCGGATAAGGTGAGCCTTCCATCGTACCCTCCTTCAGTCTCTATCGATCGCTAAACATTGATGGTGCAACGAGTAGTATTGCTCTCGCGTGAGCAAGCCCGTCGGCTGTGCTCGATCGCCGCAGGGGCCTTCTGCCGTGATAACTGCTCCATCGAGCATGTGTTTGAGCCGTCAGCGTACAGGAAAAAAATCGGCAACTATGTGCGCTGCCGCTTATGGGAGTCACAGATGCCGCAGTTTGAGCGCTCAAGGTGAGAAATTCGCAAGGGGCGCAAACCGTCTGTCCTGCCGTGCCGTTGCTGTTCGACACGCGCTTCGCGCCGGAGCCCTATCTGGCCGCGTAGAAGCTTCGACGCGAAGATCGATGGACGGGGGCAGGCCGATCTTGGGGGCGACCTCTGGGCAGTGGTGGCAGGGATTGGATTACGCGGGCAATGGACTATCGAAACCGACGGCTGCCGGGGCTGGCAGCCGTATGGGAGCGTCAATCAATCGCGGCGCGAGTGCAGTGGCGGCGTGAACACACGGTTTGGGAGCGACCCGTTTCATCCGCGCGAAGACGCCACCTGGATACGAGTTGCCGGCGGCGTCACGACGCTGCGTTCGCCGCATTCCAGCACCTACGCACAGGCTGGTTACCGGCCCTGGTGGGCAATGCCGACGGTGGAGGAGGTCGAGGCGTGCAGGGTGATCCTGAGCTTCGTTAAGCGTGTTGGGCAGAAACTGTCATCGCCGTGTACGTGCGCCGATGGTACTCCGCGTTTTCCACGTCACGCCGTGCTGCTCGAGGTAGTCTCTGATAAGCTGCCGCACAACCTGGGATGGTGTCAGGTCCTGTGCGGCGCAGAGTTTCTCGAACGCTTCTTTTTTTACGGGGTCAATCAGGACTGTCAGTCTGGCGCTTTTCGATTCCATGGTGGCAGCGAAGGTTGGAACATGTTAATCAAATTATAATGGATTGTTCGCTTTCGCTACAGTAATTGATGTCACGGCGCTCAATCGACAGGCGTGCGCTTAAGTCCAGGTGGCAGTTCTAGCGGCCGCCAGCAGCAACAAGAGCGTCAGATTTGCGTCCGCCCAAGCAGAAAACTGCGTCCCGCCTGGGTGAGCGTCGTGGCCCCGCGACCGTTTTCGGAGACGGCAACAAACCCGGCACGGATCAGTTCGTGAGTGACGGACCAGCTCAGGGCTGGTGTGTCGCGCCCGTAGCGTGGTTGCGAAAGGCGCTCGAGCGCCCAGATCGCTGCGTGGCTTAATGTGACTGGCTGAAGGTCCGTAGGCTCGGTCATGTCTCGTCCTTGTAGTGGCGTGGTTCAGGATGGGAGAAGCGGGGTGAATTCAATCCGGCTGGGGGAGTGTGTCTGGTCAGGTCTGTGAGCAGGCCGTGCGTTCGTCCCAGTCAATCCTTTTGCCGTATTCGATCCTTATCGCCGCTACGGTCTCATCGACTCCCCATTGGGCCGTCACCCGAATCAAAGCATCTACCACAGCGTTTCTCCCTTCCTGCGCGTCGGTCCTATCAGGCCGATACGACTCGAATCGACCTAGTGCAGACGCCGTCCAACAATGTCCGCAAGAAAGCTGCGCAACGCATCGTGCCATGTCTCGCTGTCCAGCATCACGCAGGTAGTATCGACGGGTCGCATATCGGCGTCGAGATAGACCGCGCGGACAGCTCTAGGCGGTAGTGGTGTTCGAAAGAGCCGGCCATCGCCGTCGAGAAAGAGGCATGGCTTTCCGCGATAGCGGGCGCCACGGATCGAGACCGCGTCGAACACATGGCGCGCCGATGCCTTCGGATAGACAAAAACGATGTTGATTCCGTGAGCGTCGAGACTGTCGGATATCTCCGCAAACCGGTGAAGCATCTGGAACCCGCGTTCCCCGGCCGTGCCGACGCCGACCACGACCAGGCCGTGTTCGCCCTTCATGTCCCGAGCGAGTCGGCATGCGTGGTCGTACGACAGCAGGGCAGCACCAGGATCAATCACGTTCTTTCCTTGCCGGTCTTTCGGACACGTTTCGCACGTCTGTTCGTGGCACCGTCTCAAGACTTGCTACAGGCAGCCCGGTGTCAGTGTATTTCGTCAGACTGAAGCGCAAATCAAATGATAATGACATTATCATAACATGTGCGTGTTTCGCCGACATGGATGAGGTGACTCCGCGCCCTGTCAGTTCGTCGCCGCGGTCATTGCGGCTTGCGCGCGGGCCGCCACGGGCGCTCCCGAAGATCGTCAAGCAATGGAATGATTGCTAGCGCCGTCAGCACGGCCGCGAGCGGAATGGTCGATGCGTAGCCGACATGCTTGAAACCGAGGGCACCTGTGATGCCGCCCGCAAAGAAACTCGCGAGCATGCCGGCGTGCACCTTGAGTCGCTCCCGGTTGGCGATAACGGGTTTTGAGGCAGGATCATCGTTCGACGCGTTCCAGTAAAAGAGCTTGCCAAGTTCGATACCGATGTCGGTGACGATGCCCGTCATGTGCGTGGTGCGGATTTCCGCGCCTGACAGCTTGGTGATCATGGCGTTCTGCAGTCCCATGATGAAGCAGAGCAACACGACAGTGGCGGGCACGAACAAGGTGTCCCGTAGAGCCAGATGACTGCCGACCAGGCCGAAGCACAGAAGCAGGGCGGCTTCGAGCATGAGTGGGGAAGCATATTGACTGTGCAGGCGCTGACGGCGTCCCCAGTTGACGAGCACCGCCGAGCAGGCCGCGCCCAGCAGAAACGAAATCAGCGAGCCGATACCGGCAAGCACCAGCGCGACATCACCCAGCACCGCCTCGTCCGCGATCGCGGAAACGATGCCGCTCATATGCGAGGTGTACTGCTTCACGGCCAGATAACCGCCCGCGTTCGCCGCGCCTGCCACGAACGCAAGGGAAAACCCGAGGCGCCTGTTCGCCTCGGTACTGCGGTCCTTTCCGGTCAATGTTCGAAAGAAGTGCGCGGGCATGCGTGAAAGACTCCTTCCGTCACACGATAGGTATGCGGCCTTGCGTGGGCGTGAATAGCCATTTGATGGGAGTGAAAACACGACGGCGCCGTGGCGCAGCGGGTGTCATCGCTGCCGTATGGAATCCTGCGGGCAAAGCTGATAGGATGATAACGACATTATCATAATCTGATAACTGTATGTTCCTGGCGCACGATCCCGTACGTGTGGATCCCCGCCTCGTGAGGAGACATCCAATGCAGTGCGGATTTGCAGCAGGCGCACAGCTTCTTCAACTGGACGGTCAGGCAGGCGGGCGCTCAGGCGTCACCGATGCTGGAGGACGTGCTACGCAAGTCGTCGATCGCTTCGCGTCTGATGCGGCTGTAGGCCGCGAATAGGCAGACAGCGCAGAGCGACGCACGATGGCCTCTCTCACCATCCTTCCGTTCGTGCTTGCCGTGATAGCCGGTTGGCTCGTTGTCGGGGTGCTGGGACTCATAAGTCTGCATCGAACGCGAGTCGTTGCACACGCGCTGTTCCCGGCAGGCGCATTGTTTGGGTTGCTGCTCTGCGCGCTGGGTATTGCCAGTATCTTTTCCCCTTCTCAAGAGGCGATCCTGCCACTGGGTCTGCCGGGTCTGCCGTTCCATGTCAGGCTCGATGCGCTGTCGGCATATTTCCTGGCTGTACTCGGCATGGTTAGCGCAGGCATCAGTGCCTTTTCCGCCGGCTATTTCCGCAAGGGTGAAGGCACGCCCCCCGGACTGCTCTGTTTCGAGTACCACGTGTGCCTTGCGGGCCTCGCACTCGTCCTCGTGGCAAACGATGCCTACGCCTTCATGGTCGCCTGGGAAACGATGACGCTGTCGGCGACGTTTCTCGTCATGAGCAACCATCGCATTCCCGAAATCCGGCGGGCCGGCTACCTGTACTTCCTGATTTCGCACGTGGGCGCGCTCGCTCTGCTGCTGTGTTTCGGGCTGTTGCAGGCGGGGACGGGCGACTACACGTTTGCCGGCATGCGGCAACAGCATCTGGACATGTTCTGGGCATCCATCGCGTTCGCGCTGGCGCTGCTCGGCTTCGGGGCGAAGGCGGGGATTTTCCCGTTGCACGTCTGGTTGCCCGAGGCGCATCCGGCGGCACCCTCGCCTGTGTCGGCACTGATGAGCGGTTTTGTTCTGAAGGCAGGGCTTTACGGCATGCTGCGGACGGTGTTCGACCTGATGCACGTACAGATCGCATGGTGGGGTGTCGTGATGCTGGCGCTCGGCCTTTTCACCTCGCTGTTCGGCGTTGTATTCAGTGCGATCCAGACCGACATGAAACGGCTGCTCGCCTACTCGTCGGTCGATAACATCGGTCTGATGTTCGTCAGCATGGGACTCGCGGTCCTGTTCCGGGCGTTCGACATGTCGGCGCTCGCCGCGTTGTCGCTGACGGCGCTGCTCTACCAGATCGCAAGCCATGCCGCGTTCAAGAGCCTGCTGTTCATATCGACAGGCTCCGTCCTGCATGCAACGGGTGAGCGCAATCTCGGACGCCTGGGCGGACTGATCCGGTTCATGCCATGGACCGCATGGGTCGCATTGCTGGGCGCGCTTTCGAGTGCTGGGCTGCCGCCCTTGAGCGGGTTCGTGTCCGAATGGCTGCTGTTGCAGAGCTTCCTGTTCACGCCCGACCTGCCGGACTCATTCCTGAACATGATCGTTCCGCTCGTCGCGGCGCTGATCGCACTCGTTGCCGCGCTCGCCGGTTATACGATGGTGAAGTTCTTCGGGATCATCTTCCTCGGGCAGCCGCGCGAGCCAAAGCTTGGTAACGCGCGGGACGCAAGCCCATGGGAGCGTGTCGGCTTCGTATGGCTCGCGGCGACGTGCGTGCTGCTTGGCTTGCTGCCCGTGCAGTTCGTGGCCGTGCTCGATCGTGTGACGCAGGCGCTGATCGGCGCAGGCATCGGGCCGGCGGTCGCCCGGAATGGCTGGTTGCTGCTGGCGCCCACGAACATCGGTCGTGCGAGTTACATGCCATTGGTCTTTCTGCTGTTCTTCGTCGGCTGCTGCGCGCTGGCCTGGATACTGGTGCGCCGGTTCTACCATGGGCGGTTGCGCCGCGCGAGTCCGTGGGCTTGCGGCCATCCGTTCGTGAATGCGCGCATGCAGGATACAGCCGAAGGGTTCGGGCAGCCGATCCGCGAAATCTTCGCGCCACTGTTCAGGATCGAACGGCAGCTCCCGTCGCCCTTCGACGCGCGCCCCACATATCGCGTCGCCGTGACGGACCGCACGTGGGCGATGCTTTACGAACCCATCGAACGCATTGTCAGACGCATCGCTGCACTGGCCGGCCTGCTCCAGGCGGGCCGCATCGCTGTCTATCTGATGTACAGCTTTCTTGTGCTCATTGTCCTGCTGATACTGGTCAGACGATGATCACGCTGTCCGGACTAACCTCGCAGCTGCTCGAAATCCTGCTGGCGCTCGCGGCGGCTCCGCTGCTGACGGGCTGGATCAACATGTGCCGTGCCTGGCTGCAGAACCGTCGCGCGCCATCCATCTGGCAGCCGTACCGGATGCTGCACAAGCTGTTCAACAAGGAATCGGTCGTCGCACATCACGCGAGCCCCGTGTTTCGCGGTGCGCCATACGTGATCTGGGGCTGCATGACGCTCGCGTGCGCCATCGTACCGACGCTCTCGACCGATCTGCCGTTGTCGACCGCTGCCGACGCCGTTGCCCTGGTCGGGCTGTTCGCGCTGGCGCGCGTGGCAATCTCGCTCGCCGCAATGGATATCGGCACGGCATTCGGCACGCTGGGCGCGCGTCGCGAGATGCTGGTCGGGTTCCTGGCGGAACCGGCTCTGCTGATGGTGCTTTTTTCCGCGTCGCTGATTACCCACTCGACGCTGCTCACGCATATCGTGGGCACGCTGAGCCATCAGGAGCTTGCGATCTATCCGAGCCTCGCATTCGCGGGCATTGCGTTCACGATGGTGTCGTTGGCCGAGAACGCACGATTGCCCGTCGATAATCCGACCACGCATCTCGAACTGACCATGATTCACGAGGCGTTGATCCTCGAGTATTCCGGGCGGCATCTCGCGCTGATGGAGTGGGCGGCGAGTCTCAAGCTGTTTGCCTACTCGTGCATCGGGCTGTCCCTGTTCGTGCCCTGGGGCATCGCGGAGGCCGGCAATCCCGTCGCGCTGCTGCTCGCCATACCAACGCTGTTCGTCAAGCTGCTGGTAGGCGGCGTGGCGCTCGCCGTGGTGGAGACGACCAACGCGAAGATGCGCATCTTCCGGGTGCCGGAGTTTCTCGCCACGGCCTTTCTGCTCGCGGTGATCGGCATGCTCGTCCACTTTCTGCTGGGGGCATGAATGCACGGTCTCCACGGTCTGTCGACGCAGATCATCAACCTGTTGGCGGCCGTGTTGTTGATGGTGTCGTTTGCGATGCTCAGCCAGCGCCGCATCCTGTCGCTGATTCACCTCTACACGCTGCAGGGTATCGCGCTGGTATCGGCGAACTTCGTGCTGGGCTTTGTTTCGCAGGACGTTCATCTGTACGTCTCCGCGCTGCTGACACTGGTCCTCAAGGTTGGCCTGATCCCGTGGATTCTTTACCGGCTGGTGCAGCGCCTCAACGTCAAAACCGATGTCGAGACACTGCTCAATATCCCGACGACGCTGCTGATCGGAATCGTGCTCGTGATCGTGGCGTTCAACGTGGCGACGCCGATCAGCCAGCTCGCGTCTTCGGTTGCGCGCGGCACGCTCGGCATCGCGCTCGCGTGCGTGCTGCTCTCGTTCATGATGATGATCACGCGGTCCAAGGCGATACCACAGGTGATTGGCTTTCTTTCGATGGAGAACGGCCTTTTCTTCGCGGCGGCAGCGGCGACTAACGGCATGCCGATGATCGTCGAACTCGGCATCGGGCTCGACGTGCTGGTCGGCATCCTGATTCTCGGCGTCTTCATGTTCCAGATCCGCGAGCAGTTCGACAGCCTGGACATCCACCACCTGGAAAAGCTCAAAGATGACTGAAGCGTGGATCCTGCTGCTGGTCTTCGGCATTCCGCTCGTCGCGGGCGGATGTCTGGCACTCGTCGGACAGCACCATCTGGCGCCGGAACTCAACGTAGCCTTCAGCTTCCTGACCTTCATTGCGGCGATGCTGCTGGCCGCGCAAACCGTTGCCCACGGTCCGGCCTTTGCACTCGGAAAGCTTTTCTTCGTCGATCCCCTCAACGTCTTCCTCGTTGCACTGACGGCGTTCGTCGGCTGGACCACGTCGATTTTCTCGCGGCCGTACATGCGCATCGAGCAGGGGCGCGGCAAGATGACGGCGGCGCGTATGCGTCTCTATCACAGCATGTATCAGCTGTTCGTGTTCGCGATGCTGCTCGCGCTGCTCACCAACAACGTCGGCATCCTGTGGGTCGCGATGGAGGCCGCGACGCTCGCGACGGTGCTGCTGGTGAGCGTCTATCGCACGGCGGCCAGTCTCGAAGCGGCGTGGAAATACTTCATCCTGTGCGGGGTCGGCATTGCGCAGGCGCTGTTCGGCACGATCCTGCTTTATCTTGCGGCAAGCCGTCAGCTCACGGGCGGCGATGCCTTGCTCTGGACCAGTCTGAGTGCGGTGAAGGGCGCGCTCGACCCAACCATCATGTCGCTTGCGTTTGTTTTTCTGCTGATTGGTTATGGCACGAAGGTCGGCCTCGTTCCGATGCACAACTGGTTGCCGGACGCGCACGCCGAAGGGCCTACGCCGATTTCCGCCGTGCTCTCCGGCCTGCTGCTCAACGTGGCGCTGTACGCGGTATTACGTTGCAAGGTGCTTGCCGACGGGGCTCTGCAGAACGGTCTGCCGGGGCGCCTGCTGGTCGGGTTCGGACTGGTGTCGGTGCTGGTCGCCACCTTTTCGCTGTTGCGGCAGAAAGACGTGAAGCGCCTGTTCTCGTATTCGTCGATCGAACACATGGGCCTGATGACGTTCGCTTTCGGACTGGGCGGGCCGACCGCGACATTCGCCGGTCTGCTGCATATGACCGTGCATTCGCTCGTCAAGTCGGCGATCTTCTTCACGGTCGGCCATGCTGCCCAGAAGGCCCACACGCAGATGATCGACGACATTCGCGGGCTGTTGCGCGTGAGCCCGACGGTCGGGTGGGGCATGATGCTGGGTGCGCTGGCCATTCTCGGCATGCCGCCGTTCGGCGTCTTCGCGAGCGAGTTCCTGATCCTGACGACGGCCATCAGCGAACTGCCGTGGGCGACACCTGTGCTTCTGATCGCACTTGCGGTGGCGTTCGCGACCATCTTCGCGCGCGTGCAGCACATGGTATTTGGCGAGACGACGGCAACACCGCTCGAACACCCGCCGGCACTCCTGCCCGTATTTGTGCATCTGGGCCTCGGTCTCATGCTGGGGCTTTACATTCCGCCGTATCTTGCCGCGTGGTACCGGCAGGCGGCAGCGATGATTGCGGGGTGACGCATGCGGATCGACTCACTCGGACTTTCGGACCTTACGCGGATATCGGCGTCGGCCGGCCGGGCATCTGCCTGGCTGGCACACACCGACGCCGCAACGTGGGTCCGCATCGCCAGCACAGCGCGAGAGGGGGGCGACCGGCTGATCTCGTTGTGGGGTGCAGAAGCGGGTGCGGGCACATGCGTGATGTCGGCAGCCTATGCGATGCAGGATGGCCTGTTGTGGGTGCGGTTGCCTGTCGCGATGGGTAATGAAGGCGCGGCAAGCTATCCGGATCTGTCCAGCATCTTTCCATGTGCGTCGCGCATGCAGCGTGCCGTCCACGATCTGCTCGGGCTGTACGCGACGGGCGCGGCGGACACGCGACCGTGGCTGAATCACGGCAACTGGCCATCCGACTATTTTCCGCTTCAGAAACTGTCGTCCGGAAACGAGCGCTTCGAATCGCAGGAAGCTGACTACCCGTTCGTGCAGGTCGCTGGAGACGGTGTTCATGAGATCGCGGTGGGACCGATACATGCGGGCATTATCGAGCCGGGACACTTTCGCTTCTCCGTCGTCGGTGAGAAGGTGTTGCGACTGGAAGAGCGGCTCGGTTATACGCATCGCGGCATCGAGCGGCTGTTCGGGCAGACGCCGTTGCTGCTCGGACATCGTCTGGCGGGACGGATTGCGGGCGACACGACGGTCGCTTTCTCGTGGGCTTATTGCATGGCCGCGGAACGCGCACTGAACGTCTTTGTGCCGCCACGCGCGCAGTGGTTGCGTGCCCTGTTGCTCGAACGTGAGCGTATCGGCAATCATCTGGGCGATCTCGGCGCGCTTGGCAACGATGCCGGCTTCGCCTATGGGCTCGCGCAGTTCTCCAGGCTGAAGGAAGACTGGCTGCGTCTGAACGACCGGGTATTCGGACATCGCTATCTGATGGACCAGATCGTGCCCGGTGGGGTGGCGCGCGATATGGCTGTGGAGTTCATCGAGGCCGTCACTGACCAGTGCGAGCGAACCGAAGACGCGGTCCGCGTGATGCAGCGCATCTACGAAGAGCAATCGGGATTACAGGATCGCTTTGCAGGTGCAGGCAAGCTCCAGACGAACGTGGCCACGCATTTCAGTGTGTGCGGTCTGGCGGCGCGGGCGAGCGGTCTTGGCATCGACGTCCGCGTTGATCATCCTTACGCGCCGTATCACGAAGTCCAGCCTCAAATGGTGTGCGACAACCGGGGCGACGTGGCTGCTCGCGTCGCCGTGCGGTTCAACGAGGTCTACGAGTCGTTGCGGCTGATTGGCGTGCTCCTCGACGGTCTGCCTGACGGCGCCGTCGTCACGCCGGTCGAAACCGGCCAGTCGCCATCCTGCGGTGTCGGCTGGGTCGAAGGTTGGCGCGGTGATGTGTTCGTGGCCATCGAGACGGGTGAAAACGGGACCATTTCCCGGTGTCATTGCCATGACCCATCGTGGCAGAACTGGCCGGCGCTGGAGCACGCGATCATCGGCAATATCGTTCCCGATTTCCCGCTGATCAACAAATCGTTCAACCTGAACTACGCGGGACACGACCTGTAATGTGGCAACTTCTCAAACAGATCGCACGGACAGACATTCCTGCCGGTTCCGTCCCGGACACGAACGATGCGTGGACAACCTCGCATCAGCAACAGATACAGCGGGAGATTCTCGACGTGCTTGGTCGCGCGCTGTGCATTCGCCAGGTCGATGCGGGCTCATGCAATGGATGCGAACTGGAAATTCACGCGCTGAATAACCCTTACTACAACATCGAGGGTCTCGGCATCAAGTTCGTCGCGAGTCCGCGTCATGCGGACATGCTGCTGGTCACCGGTCCGCTCACGCTGAACATGAAGGAAGCGGTCCGACGGGTATGGGACGCGACACCCCATCCAAAGCTCGTGGTTGCAGCAGGCGATTGCGCATGCACGGGTGGCATCTTCAGGGACAGCTATGCCGTGTGCGGGCCGCTGTCCAATCTGTTTCCCGTGGACGTGGCCATTCCAGGCTGTCCGCCACCACCGGTCGAGCTGTTAAGAGGCATTCTCACGGCGCTGCGTTCGAGGCCGGACGTACGCGCGCCGTAATCATTGCAGGAGAGAAATAGTGGACCGCTTGGGAGCAGTCTGCCTGGCAGTGGTGCGCGGCACGTGGCCGCAGCTCGTCACGCTTGCGGGGTTCCTGGTGGCAGTTGGCCTGAGGTTTCCGGGCTGGTTTGTCGCTCTCTCGATAGCAGTTACTGGCGCTGTCGTGTGGCACATTGGCCACGGCGTTGAATCGGGCGGGGCGCCAGCGCGTCATGCCCCAATGCTGGGTGCCGTTCTTGTGGGCAGCGGACTGGCGTCGATCGTCCTGACGCTGAAATGGTGGTTGGTGGAAAAGCAGATGCAGTTGCCCTCTGGCAGTCTCCTGTATCTGGCCGGCCACGCTGAAGCGACAACGAATCCCTCACTGGCATGGTCAAGCGTGTTGACCCAGTGGAGCTCATGCCTGGTTTTCCTTGCCGTCGCGGCCATCTGGGCAATTCGTAGCGGTCGCGTGGACTGAGCATCGGGACGGTCGGCGCACGGTTCAACTGTCTCTGATCTCTGCCTCTCCGGTCGGTCTGCGACATCGTGGTGATGCAAGCCGGATAGTAGCCAGCGCCACGATGAACATCTGGTTTGTCTACTGCCCTGAGTCTCTGGGCGTACCGTGTTCCTTTCCGCTGACCGCCTCAAGCGTCACAGACGACTGGACCACCAGCACGGGAATGTCGCTGTGCGTGAGTACCTTCTGCGTCTCGCTGCCGAGCAGCAGTGACCGATTCCCGCGACGACCATGAGAGGCCATCACGATGAGATCGCATTTCTGCTGTATTGCGACGCTGATAATAGCTTCATACGGATGCGCTCGCGTCGCCGTTATAGTCTCGCATTCAACGCCGGCGAGGCTCGCTTCTTTCTTCACCGCTCCGAGGTAGTCATCCGCGTGCTACTGGGCGACCTAAAGAAATCGTTCCTCAGTGTCTGCAAGCAGTTCCGTGCCGTACGCAAAAAGTGGAACTCCGGTATAACGTGAAGCGCCGTCATTTTCGCCATGTTTTCGCTGGCGAGTGACACTGTCAGCAGGACATCGGATTTTGAGAGTACCGAGCCGTCCGTCGCCACGAGTAGATGCGTGAACATGATAATCCTCTGCGGCCAGACTCAATGTCTACCGCGTTCCGTCTGCCGCCTGAACCGGAACGACTGCCCTCGGTATGGTCGGCTGATTGAAAGAATGGCAGTTTGCGAGTTTAGAGGGTGCCTGAAACATTCGCACGGAGACTGCTCCGGACACCGTTGATAAATCTGCAGCGAGGTGGCATCGCCGGATGTTAAGCATGGCGACGACCGCATTCTGCTGGTCGCCCGAGCGGGCGCGAGATGGACGTTGCCAGGCGGCAAGATCAAACGCGACGAAGCGCCAGAGTCAAAACCTGGCGGCGCTTTCCGGGCAGTAGTGTAAGCAATTTAACCTGACAGTGCCGCCGCGATGTATTTCGTGCGCACAATTGACGAATCGCGCGCGACGCTCGCGTTGTCCGTACAGAGCGCGAGCAGAACGCTGCCGTTGCGGTTGCCACATTGCGCGATGCATCGCCCCAAGCCCTGAAAACACTCTTCGCCGATTCCGAACTCTAAATGACTCACGCGGCTCGCGGCAGCTCCGCTATGCCGGCTCGCGTGCCTGCCGACAGACATCATTTCATATAGACGCTTTAACGGCCGCCGCATCAGCGTTCATTCGACGTTATGTATTTTTTGTGCATGATCCTCATGCGCAATTGGAATTGGACGTGGCCGGGCCATTTCGAGACTATCCCGCTCTCGCTCGGTGGCACCAGAATGGTCGACGATACCCCTCGCGGTACAGCGTACGACAGCCGTCGGGCTTCGCTATCAAATAACAAGGTCGATTTCTGCCGGATGCAGTCGGGCCGACGACAGCATCTGTCGTCGGCTAACGGTAGGACCGTGTGCGGGCACTTTCGGACATTGTCCAGCCTCTCTGCAGAGACGTTCGAACGCCATCTCCAACAGAATTCCGCTCATTCCCCGCTGGCCGGCTGGCCCGTTGACTTGCGTCAACGACGCGCGGCCAGGACGCGGCACCATAGGCGCAGAACCTGCTCGTCGCTGCCCGTCTGCCAAATGCATCACCGCTTGTGCGCGGATGGGGCGATGCGATGCGAATAGCCTACCTGCAGCTATGCCATGCGCAACGATGCCGCTCCCAGCGAACGCCTGAAGCAGTATGCCTGTCGGCTGCACGCGGCCGTCATGGCGCTCGCGCTGTCGCTATCACTGTCTGCTTGCCTGTCGCTCGCGCCGCAATATGAACGCCCGATATTGCCGGTCGCCCCCTCGTGGCCGACCGACGCGCCTGACGCGGGCCAGTCAACTGCCGCCGACATGGCTTGGCGCGACTATTTTCCGGACCCGCAGCTTCAGGCCCTGATCGCGCAGGCGCTCGAGCATAACCGCGACCTGCGCATCGCAGTGCAGCGTGTCGAAGAGGCGCGCGCCGCATACGGTGTACGCCGCGCCGATCAATTCCCTACCATCCAGGCGGGTGGGTCGTACATCCGCTTCCGGACGCCGGGCGGCATCCTGGGCAGCCAGCCGATCGACGGCGCAGGCTATAGCGTGAGCCTGACGGAAAGCAACTGGGAACTCGACTTCTGGGGACGCGTGCGCAACCTGAAGGATGCCGCGCTCGAAAACTATCTGGCCAGCGACGCATCGCGGCGCGCCGCCGCCCTTACGCTGATCAGGCAGGTCGCCGACGCTTACCTTCTGCTACGCGAGTTCGACGAGCGCATTGCAATCGCGCGCCAGACGATTGCGACCCGCACGGAATCCTTACGTATCTTCCGGCGGCGATACGAGGTCGGCGCGACGTCGAGGCTCGACCTGACGCAGTCGCAGATTCTGCTTGAACAGGCGCGTACTCTCGCCGCACAGCTACAGCAGCAGCGTGCCACCGATGCTCATGCGCTCGACGTGCTCGTCGGCTCGCCGACGGCGCTGTCGCCGCCGGCACCACTGGACGACAACAGCATTCGGGCCGATCTCGGTGCGGGCCTGCCATCGCAATTGCTGGAAAATCGCCCCGACATCGTCGCCGCCGAACATCAGCTGCGCGCAGCCGATGCGAACATCGGCGCGGCGCGCGCGGCCTTTTTCCCGCGCATCACGCTGACCAGCACGATCGGCACCAGCAGTACCGCGCTTCAGGACCTGTTTTCGTCCAGCACCGGCGCGTGGATCTTTCTGCCGAGCGTGTCGTTGCCGGTCTTCGACGCGGGACGTAACCGCAGCAACCTGGATCTCGAAGAGGCGCGCCAGAAAGAGGCGCTCGCGCAGTACGAAAAAAGCATTCAGTCCGCGTTTCGTGACGTGGCCGATGCGTTGTCGGCACGCGTGTGGCTGGCCGACCAGGTTCAATCGGCACGCGCGACCCTCGATGCGCAGACCGAGCGCGCGCGGCTTGCACGGCTGCGATACGACAGCGGCGCGACGCCGTTCCTCGAAGTACTCGACGCACAGCGCGATCTGCTGGACGCGCAGCAGGCGCTCGTGCAGACCCGCAGGGCGCTACTGTCGAGCCGAGTCGCGCTCTACTCGGCGCTGGGCGGCAATCTGGAGCACGAGGCCCGGGCCGGCCAGCCGCCGTCGATAGCCGGACATTCGACCTCACAGGACCCGTCGCAATGAACGTTGCAACAACAAAAAGACTGATTGCCGTCGCAGCGATGCTCGTCGCCGCTGCCGGCTATTATGCGTGGACGCGATTGCACACGGACGGCCCGGGCGACGCGTTCGCGAGTGGCAACGGCCGTGTCGAGGCGACCGAAATCGACGTCGCGACGAAGCTCGCCGGCCGCGTCGACAGCCTCTATGTCGACGAAGGCGACTTCGTGAAAGCGGGCCAGCCGCTTGCGAGGATGCAGGTCACCGTGCTCGAAGCACAACTCGACGAAGCGCGCGCGCAGCATCAGCAGGCGATCAACAACGCGGCGAGCGTCGAGGCGCAGGTCGCGCAGCGCGTGAGCGACAAGGCCGCGGCTCGGGCGCTCGTGACGCAGCGCGAAGCCGAACTCGACGCCGCGCAACGCAAGCTCGCGCGCTCGGAAACGCTGTCGCGCGAAGGCGCTTCGTCGATGCAGGAACTCGACGACGACCGCGCGCGGATGCGCAGCACCGAGGCAGCAGTGAACGCCGCCGTCGCGCAGGTCGCGACCGCGACGGCCGCGATCGACGCGGCCCGCGCGCAGCTCGTCGCGGCGCGTTCGATGGTGGTTGCCGCTCAGGCCACTATCGCGCGGGTCAATGCCGATATCGTCGACAGCGAACTCACCGCGCCGCGCGACGGCCGCGTGCAGTACCGCGTCGCGGAGCCTGGCGAGGTGCTCGCAGCGGGCGGGACGGTCCTCAACATGATCGACCTCTCCGATGTCTACATGACCTTTTTCCTGCCCGAGACGGTAGCCGGCAAGGTCGCGCTCGGCGCCGAAGTTCGCGTGGTGCTGGATGCCGCGCCCAACTACGTGATCCCGGCCGCGATAACGTTTGTTGCCAGCACCGCGCAGTTCACGCCGAAGACCGTCGAAACCGCGAACGAGCGCCAGAAACTGATGTTTCGCGTCAAGGCGCGCATCAGCCGCGAGTTGCTGCTCCAGCATCTGAAGCTCGTCAAGACGGGGCTGCCGGGTGTCGCGTGGGTCCGTATCGATTCGCGAGTCCCGTGGCCCGCGAACCTGTCGATCCGGGTGCCGCAGTGAGCGCCATGCTGCCCTGCCTCGCCGACGACCTCCGTAGCGGCGACGCGAGCGGCGCGCCGGTCGTGAGACTGCATGACGTGACACTGCGCTTCCGCGAGACGGTCGCGCTCGACGGCGTCACGCTCGACATTCCCGCGAAGCGGATGGTGGGCCTGATCGGGCCAGACGGAGTCGGCAAGTCGAGCCTGCTCGCGCTGGCGTCGGGCGCCCGCAAGGTGCAGCACGGCACGGTTGAAACGCTGGGCGGCGACATGGCGTCGGCGCGCCACCGCAACCACGTCTGCCCGCGCATCGCGTACATGCCGCAGGGCCTGGGGAAGAATCTGTACCCGACGCTGTCGGTCGAAGAGAACCTGCAATTCTTCGCGCGGCTATTCGGCCACGACGCAGCCGAACGCCGCCGCCGCGTTGACGATCTGACGCGCAGCACGGGGCTTTATCCGTTTCTGTCGCGTCCAGCGGGCAAGCTCTCCGGCGGCATGAAGCAGAAGCTCGCGCTGTGCTGCGCGCTGATTCACGACCCGGACCTGCTGATTCTCGACGAGCCGACCACGGGTGTGGATCCGCTCGCGCGCACGCAGTTCTGGAACCTGATCGCGCGCATTCGTGATACGCATCCCGCGATGAGCGTGATCGTCGCCACCGCCTATATGGACGAAGCAAAGCGCTTCGACTGGCTCGTCGCGCTCGATGCCGGACGCGTGCTCGCGACCGGCACGCCGGCCGCGATTCTCGATCAAACGGGCTGCCGCACGCTTGAGGCAGCATTCATTGCGTTGCTGCCTGAGGCGAGACGACGCGGGCACCACGCTGTCCAGATCACACCGCTGCAGACGGGCGACGAAACGGACCTGGCGATCGAAGCCCATGATCTAACGATGCGTTTCGGCGACTTCGTCGCGGTCGACCACGTGAGCTTCCGCATCCGCAGAGGCGAGATCTTCGGCTTTCTTGGCTCGAACGGTTGCGGCAAGTCGACCACGATGAAGATGCTGACGGGACTGCTGCCCGCTACTGAAGGCTCCGCCACGCTGTTCGGGCACCCGGTGGATCCTGACGATATCGACACGCGCCGACGCGTCGGCTACATGTCGCAAGCGTTCTCGCTGTATGGCGAGCTCACCGTGCGGCAGAACTTGATACTCCATGCGCGGCTGTTCCATGTGAACGAGCGCGAGATTCCCGCGCGCGTCGACGAAATGGTGAACCGCTTCGGCCTCGCGCACGTGCTCGACACGCTGCCCGCGAACCTGCCGCTGGGCGTCAGGCAGCGCCTGTCGCTCGCGGTGGCGATGGTGCACAAGCCGGAACTGCTGATTCTCGACGAACCGACCTCGGGGGTGGACCCGATTGCGCGCGACAGCTTCTGGCAGCTGATGCTCGATCTGGCCCGCCGCGACCGCGTGACGATCTTCATCTCGACGCACTTCATGAACGAAGCGGAGCGCTGCGATCGCATCTCGCTGATGCACGCCGGGAAGGTGCTCGCCAGCGACGCGCCGGACGCGCTCGTGCGTGCGCGCCGCGCGGCAACGCTCGAAGCGGCATTCATCGGCTATCTGGTCGATGCGGGCGGCGAGCCGGCCATTGATATCGCGTCGCGGGGCACGACGATTGCCCCGCCGCGCGAAGCGGCCGCCCGCGCGACCAGCCAGCGCCGCTTCAGCCCGATGCGGATGCTCAGTTACATGTGGCGCGAAGGGCTCGAGCTGCGGCGCGACCCGGTGCGCGCGACGCTCGCGCTGCTAGGCTCGCTCGTCCTGATGTGCGTCATGGGCTTTGGCATCAATTTGGACGTCGAAAAGCTCAGCTTCGCGGTGCTCGACCGTGACCAGACCGAACTGAGCCGCGACTACGCGCTGAACATCTCGGGCTCGCGCTACTTCGTTCAGCAGGCGCCGCTTGCCGACTACGACGACGTCGACAGGCGCATGCGCAGCGGCCGGCTCTCGCTCGCCGTCGAGATACCGCCGGACTTCGCACGCGACCTGCAGCGCGGTAGACCGGTCGAGATAGGCGCGTGGATAGACGGCGCGATGCCGCAGCGAGCGGAGACGATCCGCGGCTACGTTCAAGGCATGCACGCGGCCTGGCTCGCAGATCAGGCGCAGCACCGGCTCGGCGCTGCGCCTGCCGCCCGGCTCGACATCGAGACGCGCTTTCGCTACAACCCCGACGTGAGAAGCCTTCCGGCAATGGTGCCCGCGATCATTCCGATGCTGCTGCTGATGCTGCCGGCGATGCTGACCGCGCTTGCGGTCGTGCGCGAACGGGAATTGGGTTCGATCGTGAACCTGTACGTCACGCCCGTCACGCGTGCGGAATTTCTGCTCGGCAAGCAGGTGCCGTACGTGCTGCTCGCGCTCGTCAACTTCCTGCTGATGACACTGATTGCGCGCTTCGCGTTCGGCGTTCCCGTGAAGGGCAGCTTCATCACGCTGCTTGCGGCCGTTCTTGTCTTCAGCATCGTGGCGACCAGCCTTGGGCTCCTTGCGTCCACATTCACGCGCAGCCAGATTGCCGCCATTTTTCTCACCATCGTCGGCACCATGGTGCCGACGATCCAGTTCGCGGGGCTGATCAATCCGCTTTCTTCGATGGAAGGCAGCGGCCGGGTCATCGGACACATCTATCCCGCAGGTTACATGTTCACGATTAGCCGCGGCGTATTCAACAAGGCGCTGGGCTTCGACGAATTGCGGACACAGTTCTGGCCGCTGCTCGTCACGATACCCGTGGTGATGCTGGTGACGATGGCGATGCTGCGCAAGCAGGAGACGTGACGATGATACGCAGGTTCTCGAACATCTACCGGCTCGGCATCAAGGAACTGTGGAGCCTGCGCCGCGATCCGATCATGCTCGTGCTGATCGTCTACACGTTCACCGTATCGATCTACTCGGCCGCGACAGCGCAACCCGATACGCTGCACAAGGCGCCGATCGCGGTGGTCGACGAGGACGCGTCGCCGCTTTCGGCGCGGATAGTCGAGGCATTTTTTCCGCCGCAGTTCGACACGCCCGCGCTCATTTCGGCATCGGCCGTCGACCGGGGTCTCGACACCGGCACATACACTTTCGCGCTCGACATCCCGCCGAATTTCCAGCGCGACATCCTCGCGGGCCGGCGCGCCGTCATCCAGCTGAATGTCGATGCGACCCGGATGAGTCAGGCGTTCACCGGCAGCGGCTACGTGCAGCAGATCGTGAGTAGCGAGGTCGATACGTTCGCGCGACACTATCGGGCGAATGCGACGCCGCCCGTCGATATCGCCATACACATGCGTTTCAACCCGAACCTCGAACATGTGCGATTCGGCGCATTAATGGAGATAATCAACAGCGTCACGATGCTGTCGATCATTCTCACCGGTGCGGCGCTTATCCGGGAGCGCGAGCACGGCACCATTGAACATTTGCTGGTCATGCCCGTGACGCCGGCGGAAATCATGCTTTCGAAGGTCTGGTCGATGGGGCTCGTCGTTCTCGCTGCCGCTGCGTTCTCGCTGACGTTCGTTGTACGGGGGGCGCTGCACGTGCCTGTCGAGGGATCCGTGGCGCTATTCATGCTGGGCGCCGCGCTGCACCTGTTCGCGACGACGTCGATGGGCATTTTCCTCGCGACGCTCGCTCGCAGCATGCCGCAGTTCGGCATGCTGATCGTGCTCGTGCTGCTGCCGTTGCAGATGCTGTCGGGCAGCATCACTCCACGGGAGAGTATGCCGCAAATCGTTCAGGACATCATGCTCGCGGCACCCACCACGCACTTCGTCGAACTGGGTCAGGCAATACTTTACCGCGGCGCGGGCATCGACGTGGTGTGGCGGCCTTTCTGCGCATTGATCGCGATTGGCACGACGCTGTTCGCCCTATCGCTGCGCAGGTTTCGCAAAACCATCAACCAGATGGCCTAGCTGGCCCGCGAGAAGTTCGCCGACCGGAACAGCCGGGTCGCTTCGCAAGCCCGTTCAAGTCGTCGACAACCTTTAGCCGCGTGACTCGTTTGGGCCGTTGAGATCGCGCTGCGGACCTCGTCACATGCGGAGCGGTTCACAGGTCACAATTGATGTGCCAATATTGCTGACATGGAACCCTGTCTCGTCTCGAACCAACCTCGTTATCATCACGGTCGTCACTCGATGCGCCGTGGTTCGTTACGCCCATAGCAGGACAATGGAGTAGAGGAGGCGATTGTCCCCGCGCTGTGGTCGCAAGATACATTCATTCAAAAAGCCGGCGGCAGCGAGATCATCGACCAGACGTGGGCCTTTCCCGATAAGAAGGGACACGCCTGCTGCCTGATTCCTGAGGCAACGGCACGGTTCCAGAAGCGATGCAGCGAGTTGCTGGGCCGACAACGGGAGCGAATGTTGTTTTATATCGCTCGATGCTATCGCTACGAACGACCTCAAGCCGGCCGCTACCGCGAATTCTCCGAGCTTGGATTTGAGTGTTTATGCCTCAACCCAGAATTCGCGGTCAAGCGCAGCCAGGAAGTTGCGATCGGCTTTTTCGATTCACTCGGCATTCGCTATGAAATCGACGATTCGGCGCGCAGAGGCCTTATTTACTATCTGAACGGTCGGGGCTTCGAAATGCGCTTTACGGAACTCGGGGCACAACAGCAAGTGGCTGGTGGCGGCGCCTATCGGGAGGAAGCCGGTTTCGGCATCGGCGCTGAACGACTATTGTTGGCGATGACCGATCAAGGGCTTGTGTAACGAACTCCAATGCCGACGCAGCTTGCGGCTAGGGATAGTCTCGCGAGTCTGATATCGCCAGTCAAACGTAGCCGAGCGATGGCGTGATTGTCCGCCTTCCGTAACTCGATCGTCCTTGGTGGCTCGGTCTCGGCCAACCGTATCGAGGAGGAGTCGGGGGCAATCCAGAAATTCTCTTTTTGTTCACTGGAGGCTTCGCAGTGCGCATATACCTTTCATCCTTCGATGTGGGCGCCAGACCAGAACAACTCGTCAGCCTGGTCGGAGGTCAATTGCGGGCGGGAATCGTCGTCAATGCGCTTGAACACCGCGAACTAGTGCGCGCAATGGCTGGAGAGTCAGACAATCAAAGTTCGAGCACTTGGGTTCGCGGTGCAAGAACTCGATCTTCGGCATTTCTTCGGAAGAACTGATCGCCTAGTCGACACTCTCGCGCAGTTCGACGCGGTGTGGGTCAATGGTGGGAACGCGTTCATACTTCGCAGAGCGATGAAGCAGAGCAGATTCGATCTCGCGATAGCGGAATCGCTGAGACACGACAGGATCGTCTACTCGGGATTCAGTGCAGCAGCAGTCATCGCGTCTAGCACGCTGCACGCACTCGATCACGTCAGCGACCCGATCGAAGTTCCGCCTGGATACGATCCGGCCGTAGTCTGGGACGGGCTTGGGATCTTGCCATTTTCTCTCGTCGTGCATTTTCAATCCGATCATCCCGAGTCGCACAAGGTCGGTCAGGAGGTCGCATTCTATGAACGCCACGATATGGAATACAGAACCTTGAAAGACAGTGAGGCAATTTGTAAGAGACAATTCGCGGAGCGAGATCGATAGCCCGTAGCGTGCCGTTCCGAATGACGGTATTGGGAATCGCGAGTGTCCGTTGTGGGTCGGGATGCGGCAGTCGGCTCTCTGAAATTATCGCCGGAAAGCGGCCATTGGTTTTTCGCTGCCTGAAAGCGGCCAGTCGGCAACGCGAATTCCGGACACTGAGCCGACGGTCGAGCGACCGCAACTGACTCGGCAACTTCCGAACTATAACGGCCATTCACTCTCACCAGGAGCTCGACGGACAATTGGTTGTGGCTGCACTGGGGCCCTCGTCTAACCAATGATGGGTGACTGCCGCAGCCACGAGTCGCTTGTGAGTTGCCCGACCATCCATTCTGCCAGGTCGGCACGGGTCATACTGTGGCTTATCCTCGAGCCGTCAATAGATGCCCTGACACCGCCACGCTGAGGTTTGTTCAACAGGCGACCCGGACAGACGTTCACATAGTCAATGTCCGAAGCAAATAGTAGATGTTCGGCGCGCTTTTTGTCGGCGAAAATGTTTCTCAAGAGCACCCCTTGCAGGACGGTTTGCATTACGTTGATACGCTTATGCGATTCCTGCGCACCCCATGCTGAAAGGTTCACAAACCGTCTGACACCGTGCCGTTTCATCGAAGCCAGGATATTACGCATCAAGACTTCCTGAACGTGACTAACTTTCAGCGAGCGCGGACCAAAGGCGGATATAACAGCATCTTGTCCCTGCATGACTTGATCCATCAAATCGGGATCGAGCACACTGCCTGCAACTATCTGCAGATTTTCGTGCACGGTCCCAACGGCTTCCGGTCGTCGCGCCGGAGCTTTAACGCAATGGCCCGCCGCAAGCAACCGGGGAAGGATTTCTCCGCCTGTGCCCCCGGTGGCGCCGATCAACAACACTTTCATGACTATCCTCGCTTGTGAAGAAATGGAAATTCGGCCTGCTGTTTGCCGATTCATAACCCTGTTCCCCGCCACTCCCATCACGTGAAGTCAGTATTACTTAGGAAGGGCGCCAATAGTTTTGAGTGTGACGCGAGGTCAGACCGACACACGGACGCGTAATTGCGCGCGTCCCTCTTATTCGAGGGATGACTGTCGGCCTGCGTTGTATCAGATGACGTTTGCTTCTCGCGACGAGTCGGTACGCACACGGCTTGCAGCCGAAGCACGGCCTGTGTCAACGATACGATAGGGTATCATATCGTCTATGTGGCGATAATACAGCCTATCGTTTGGAGGTGCAAGGCATGAGAGCATGGTCGACCGACCATCCCAAGGCAAAGTTAATGACGCGGAAGCGGGCGGCCATTCTCGCTGCCGCGAAAACGTCATTCCTGGAGAATGGCTATGCCGGCACAAGCATGGAGGCCATTGCAAAATCGGCCAATGTCTCGATCATGACGCTGTATCGGCACGCGAAGAACAAAGAGGATCTGTTTCACGCTGTGATTTCGAATGCATGCGAGCCGGCTGATGACGTGGAACGAGCCGCGCTTGAGGGCATCCTTGCAATGCCTATGGAACAGGCTCTCGTAGAATCGGCGCTGCACATGCAGGCGACCCTCATCGAAAAGGACAGCGTTGCGCTGTTACGAGTCGTTCTCGCCGAAGCGCCGCGCTTCCCCAGATTGGCCGAGTTGGCATACGGTGGATTTGTAGGGCGTTTGGAGAGCGCGATTACATGGGCGCTCTCCACGATGGAAAAAACCGCAGGCTTAACCGAGCAGGAACGCCGTCGGCTAGGCAGCTTGTTCGTGGAAAGAATTGTCGGACCTGAACTGCTGCGCGCGCTGCTGGGGCTTCCCGGACCGACGGACGCAGATCAACGGCTTCGCGCGGAAAGAGCGCGCGACGACCTGCTCCGGGAGATCAGTAAGATTTGAATGGACGAAGCGGTTTGAGATGACGATAGCGTAACGTCGACCCGATGCTCCCCCATGAGCCGCCAGGGACCGTACGAACGCAATCTGATACTTCACCGAGCTACCTGCTTGGCTGCCTCCCTCGCGCTCCTTCCAATCGGTCCGAGACACTTCATGCAGTTCAATTGGTCAGGATGGCACTGACTATGACCTTGAAAATTCGGTCTGCACGAGACGCGTGCGACGACTGCTCGCGCAGCCAGGCGAGGGCCGCGATGATATCGAAAAGTTCAGCACCGTCCAAATCGGCGCGTGCCTTCCCATCTTTCTGCGCCCGAGCCAGAAGCGAGGCGCCCGCACTGCGCAAAGCAACACATGAGGCATGCAGCGCCGACTCTGGCTCCTCAATCGCACCCATCATCGGCGCGATGATGCCGCGGTGCTCATGAGTGAAGGCAATGATTTCTTCCAGCCATGCCACCAACGCTTTATCGGAGGCACTCGACGTTTCCAGACTTTTGGCCCGCTGAGCCAGCTCGTCGAAGCTCGAACGCAACAATGCATCGAGCAAAGCCTCGCGAGTCGGGAAGTGGCGATACAGCGTGCCGAGGCCAACCTCGGCTCGCCGGGCAATATCCCGCAACGAGGCTTCCGCTCCCTGTTCGGCAAAGACCTCACGAGCGATCTTCAGCAGTTGATTAAAGTTTCGTTGGGCATCCGAACGCATACAGCTCCTTGACAAACGGAACAGTGCTCCATATATTCGGAGCACTGTTCCGAAACGATAGCCGATTTTGGCTCGAGGAGAAAGAGATGTTGCCCAAAATGATGAAGGCAGTTCAACAACATGAGTTCGGCGGCCCGGATGTCCTGCGTTACGAAGACGCACCGATGCCTGTGCTAAAAGCAGGTGAAGTTCTTGTGCGCGTACATGCGGTGGGTATCAACCCACCGGATTGGTATCTTCGCGACGGATACAAGATGTTGCCGCCCGAATGGCAGCCACAGGTGACGTTCCCGCTGGTCCTCGGAACGGATATTTCCGGTGTTGTTAACGCGATCGCCGAGGACGTCAACGGATTTTCCATCGGGGACGAGGTGTTTGCGATGGTGAGATTCCCCACCGGTCTTGCCGGGGGGGCAGCAGAGGCTATGCGGAATACGTCAGCGTACCGGCTTCCCAGATAGCACTCAAACCAGGCGGCATCGACCACGTCCAAGCCGCAAGTACGCCGATGTCACTGCTCACTGCATGGCAGTTCCTTGTCGATCTTGGTCATGACGAACCTAATCCGCTGCAGGTGAATCGGCATGTGCCGGTTGAGCTTGATGGAAAGACCGTACTCGTGAACGGAGCGGCGGGCGGCGTTGGTCATTTTGCGGTGCAGGTCGCCAAACTAAAGGGCGCGCGCGTGATTGCGGTCGCGTCCGGCAAGCACGAGACACTCTTGCGCGAGCTTGGTGCAGACGACACCATCGACTACACCAGAACCACACCCGAAGATGTCGTTCGCGACGTGGACCTCGTCGTTGATGCGGTTGGCGGACCGACTACAGGGCGGTTCCTGCGAACGATCAAGCGTGGCGGCGCCCTGTTCCCCATCTTTCCCCTTGGATTTTCGGAAGCCGAAGAGGCGAACAAACTCGGCGTGACCGTTTCAGCAACTCAAGTCCGCTCAAATGGCTCGCAGCTTGCGGAACTGGGCCGCTTGCTCAGTACAGGCGCGATTCGTCCTGTGACCGATAGCACTTTTCCTCTTGCGGAAGCGAATAAAGCACATGAGCGGGCAGCACGTGGACACATCCAAGGCAAGCTCGTCTTGAAAGTGCTTTGATGAAAAACAGAATGGGCAGGATGCGACTACTCACCCAACGACGAAGATCTAGCCAAAATGACCACGATCAAGCGTGCAATCGATGACCTGTTCAACAATCCGCGGCTGACAACGACGGAAGCGCTCGAACGGCACTTCGATCCAGGCTTCCGTCAACGAGTCAACGGAGATTGGGTCGAATACTCCGCATTTCAGGCTCGCATGGACCACCTTCGCAGCATCGTCGATCAAGCCACCATCACCATATACGACGAACTTTTCGTCGGTAGCCACTATGCGGAGCGACATATGATTGATCTCTGTATGCGCGATGGAGAACGCGTGCTTCAAGAAGTGTACCTCTTCGCGCAGCTAGGCCACGATGGTCGCTTTCGCAAGATTGAGGAGGTGACTCTGGCGCTTCCAACTCAAGCAGGAGGCTGCCGTTAGGGAAAGGAAGAACCGGCACACTCGACCTACTACAGCCAGACGATCCCGTCCAAAGCGGTCAGTCAGCCGAATCAGAGATTTGCGCACTGGAGCACGTTAAAGCGGCCGTTGGCGACCTCACCCTGTCGGTCGCGAAGGGGCATCCAGCAACGCCGGCAAGAGTCATCCGGTGCAGTCGACGTCAAGCATCTGAAAAGCTGTGCATGGTTCGCCGACACCCGGGCATGGCACTGTAGTTTTCGCCAGTAGTTCGCCGATCGTCCGTGGGCAAGCTTCGTATCTGAGACTGAAGGTTTCAAATCCCTGCAGGAAAACCAGCAAGTGATCTTCGACGTCAAGATGGGGCCGAAGGGCAAGCAGGCTGCGAACATCAAACCTGTATGACCGGTCGTGCGGGTCGCACGGCAACCTGAAGACCGCGTTGCAGCGCGGGGCGAAAGCTGCATATTCCCGGACGCAAGGCGTGCGCACCAGCGCCCATTCGCCGTCCGTAAAAGCGCGCGAGGCGTCGAGCGCGGTCGGACTGCTGCCGCGCACCTTGATACCTGCAAACGGATTGGCGAGCACATAGCGCTGCTCGACGGGCCAGCGGAACAGCGCGCCTAGAATTGTTATCGATATCCACTCTTTGAATGCTTCGAGCTGCCCGGAAACCCAGATCGGGTTTGTGCGTGCTGTCCCTCCTTTCACGCCGTTCGTGTTTTAAACAGCGAACGAAAACTCCGTAAAAATTTGCCGATTTCGACTAGCGTATGGCGATCGAATGGCAAAACGTGCTTGTATGTTATGAAAATTGAGCGCCGGTGATATGTCGGGCACATGAATAAGCAGACGACCCAACGAGGTAGAGCAGTCGCGAGCGATACGGCTGCCAGCGGGCTCGCTCAGTGCGTGAATTCGAGCGCGGCGACGCTGGCGTTGTCGCGAAGTTGCGCAAGCGTCTTAACGTCGAGGCAGACAACGAGAGAAGACCCGTGGACTTCGGTGCACGGGACGAAATCGATTCAAGTGTTTCACGGGGATAGCGTGGAGACTGAACGATAGAAGCAGAGGAGACGCATCCTCTGCGACATGCAATGTGGGACGTCATAGATGATTTGTCGAAACTGTGGAAGCGGGGGCGAACACCCGGGAATCAGGAGACGAGACGATCATGAGCGAGCACACACAGGATGGAGAGTCGCCCGGTCTGCATCGGCGCTTGATGCGCTACGATCCGATTTTAGGCTACCGTTTCGCGCCGGGCCTTAAGCTTAGGATTCCCCATGAGGGTGGCGGATATCTTGTGAAAACCAATCGCGACGGTTTTCGCTGTGATCACCCGGTGACTCACCGCAAGCACACTGCACATCGTGTGCTGGTTTTCGGCGATTCCTACACCGCGGGCGATGGCGTCAGCAACGGCAAACGGTATACGGACATTCTGGAGCAGCAACTGGCCGATACCGAGGTACTCAACTTCGGTCTGAGCGGCAGCGGTACTGACCAGCAATACCTGGTCTTCCAGCAATATTCCGGTCAGATCGACTACGACGCCGTCGTTATTAGCGTGCTTGTGGAGAACATCCAACGCAACATGGTTCGCGAACGCGATTGGGCGGACCGCGCAGGCGAGGCGATTCGTGTGCCCAAGCCGTGGTTCGAACTTACGGCCGGCAATGATTTGAGCCTGAGAGGCATCCCCGTTCCGCCCCCGTACAGGCACGTGTCCCTCCCATCGGGAGGCGGCATGGCGTCGGTGCGTTCGAGTCTGCGCAGGATGGTCAACAGGATCGGCCCTGATTTCAAGGATCTTTGCCAGCGGATAACTAGATTCCAACCCCTGCCAGAGTACAGCGCCGCGAGCAATGATAGCTGGAAGCTCATGCAGGCTATCCTCGCAAAGTGGGTATCCGAACTTTCAGTGCCTGCTGTTATCGTTGTCATGCCGGTGTATCAGTACGTCGAGGAAACCGCAAGCTACAAGAATATCCGCATGCGTTTTGACGAACTCGCCAAGTCGATCGACGTTCTCATTTATCACGTTCTCGACGACTTCCAGCGATTTCCAGCCAACAAAAGGCGACAGTTGCGTTTCCGGATGGACTGCCATTACACCCCAGTTGCGCACCAGCTCATGGGACGCGCACTGGCGAAGGTCGTTGCGCCGTTGCTGCGAGCGGGCGTGCAGATTGACGATGGTTCGATGCACGATGCAGCTTCCGGAATCGTTGACGAGGAAGAGAGGTCAAGGCACGTCGATTCTGTTAAGCGGGAGCCGGGCGCGGGACGGGCGTCCCCCTCGCAAGGCATTGCCACATGAGGGACACATGGACGTTCTGGAGTCGGGCACGTGCGAAAGAACGTGGGCAATCGTCGATACCTTGTACTTCGATTCCCGCCGGCATCGCTTTGTGCGCGGTGACATAGAGATCGAAGGCGGGCGCATCGCGGGGGTGATGCCGCCACACACGTCGCAGCGTGCCTGCCTGATGCCGGGCGATTCAACCGTCTGTCTTCCCGGCTTGATCGAAGCCGACGCGACGCCGGCTCATCAGGATTGGAGCGGCTATTCACTGCAACTTGCCTCATATGGGGTCACCACGGCGGGCATTTTTTTCAGGAACCCTGCAGATTGCGCAGCATCCGACGAAGCGCACGGGCCGCGCCGCCTCTTCTATGTTGAACTCACTGAAGATGGCGGCAGCGCGAACGGCGCGGAAGCGGGCGCACGAATGCTGGAAGGCATTGTGCGCTTGAGCCATTCGTTCAGGCGGCAATACTGCACGTTCATGCCTGCAGTCGTGCCTGGCGAGGTCGGATCTGCCGCAACGCTCGTTGCCGCCGCTCGGGTTGCTGAGCGGCTCGGGAGCCGGCTCTGCGTCCGACTCAGTTCGACGGCGACGGACGCGATGCTCTATAAGGAAACGCGCTACTTCACGGAGGTGGGACTGCTCTCGTACTTGTCGCTGCTGTCACAGGCAACTATTTTCAATCTCTCACAGCTGTCCCGATGCGATGTCGCGATGGTGAATGAGTCGGCCGCGACCCTGGTTTGCGCACCTGGGGCCGTCAGCGAATGGCTGCTGGAAGAGCGCTTTGCTCGCTTGTCGTTGAAGGATCGCGCGTTGGCGTTCTCGATCGACCGACATACCACGGTGCGTGGTAGTCGCTACAGGTCGCTGACGGCGCTGTCGTCCGCGCTGACCCATCAACCGGAGAAAGCGGCGACCCTCGATGACTTCATGGTCGATGCATTGACGTGCTCTGCGGCCCGGGCGTTAGGCATAGCCGATATCGGGCAGATAGCGGCAAACATGAAAGCAGATCTGTGCCTGTTTGATCGGCCAGATGGCCTTGAGGAAAACGCCGGCAGCCGGGACTTTATCGAACTGATCACGTATAGCGAACCGCGCGATGTGCTGATTGGCGGTTTGCCGCTGACACGCGGGCGCATCGTTACGCGTGAACTGGAAGAATCATATGCAGGGATGCATCCGCGTGGCGTCATGGATACTGCCGGGTATGAATACATCCAGTACAACGGAAGAACACCAGGGTCGCGTCAGACACGAAAATTCACAGCAAGCGGCGTTCGATCGTAGAGGAGGGGATTCATGTCCAGATACGTACTCGGCGTTTCGGCCTTCTATCACGACTCGGCCGCGGCGGTACTGAAAGATGGAATGATTGTCGCTGCGGCGCAGGAAGAGCGGTTCAGCAGGAAGAAGCATGATCCTCGCTTTCCGCGTGGCGCGATCAACTACTGTCTTGAGGAGGCCGAGATCGACGGCGGCGAGCTCGCGGCGATAGCATTCTATGACGATCCTGCGTTGACGGCGGACCGGATTATCCGGTCATCGATCGCATTTGCGCCCGACTCCGAAGCCTCTTTTAGCCGTGCGATCGGCTCTTTCTTTGCCGTGAAACCCTATTTCAAGGATCTGATTGAGGAGATGTTGAACTGTGAGGTCCCCATCTACTTCGCGCGACATCACTGTTCACACGCAGCATCAGCGTTTTTTCCGTCGCCGTTCGAGGAAGCTGCGGTGCTATGCGTCGATGGCGTCGGAGAGTGGTCGACGACGAGCCTGGGAATAGGGCGCGCCAGCGAGATCGAAATCCTCAAGGAAATCCGTTATCCCCATTCGCTCGGCCTGCTGTACAGCGCGTTCACGTTCTTCTGCGGCTTCAAGGTCAATAGCGGCGAGTACAAGCTGATGGGTCTTGCCCCCTATGGAAGGCCTATCTACGCAGACAGGATCAGGGAGCACCTGATCGACATCAAGGACGACGGCTCGTTCCGGCTGAATCTCGAGTTCTTCGATTTTCATCGTGGGTTGACGCTGACAAACGAGCGTTTCGACCAACTTTTCGATGGGCCGCCGCGTGTGCCCGAGTCGAGAATCAGAAGGCGCGAAATGGACCTCGCTTCATCTATTCAGGCGGTGACGGAAGAGGTCATGCTCAAGATTTCGCGTACTTTACGCGATATGACGGGCGCGGCCAACCTGTGTCTTGCGGGGGGCGTCGCGTTGAACTGCGTGGCGAACGGCAAGATTCTGCGTGCAGGGATTTTCGATGGTATCTGGATCCAACCGGCAGCGGGCGACGCGGGCGGCGCGATCGGCGCGGCGTATCTAGCGGACTTCTACATGCTTGGCGGCACCCGACCGAAGCACGATGGTGCTGGCGATTCACAACAGGGAAGTTTTCTCGGGCCGGATTTCAGCGACGATGACATTCTCACATTTCTGTCACAGTCGGGTGCCAGGTATCATCCGTTGGACGATCCCGATAACGACGCGATGGTCATCGCCTCTTTGCTCGCGGAACAAAAGATCGTCGGGATGTTTGCTGGCCGTATGGAGTTCGGTCCGCGCGCACTCGGCAACCGTTCGATTCTCGGGGATCCACGCGCGGCGACCACGCAGTCGCGCATGAACCTGAAAATCAAGTTTCGAGAATCATTCCGGCCGTTCGCACCGATTATCCTGGAGGACGATGCAGCCGACTATTTCGAGCTTGATTCGACCAGTCCTTACATGCTTATCGTTGCGCCCTTGAGGAGTGTTCATCGTCGGGTGCCGGAGCCATCGCCTGATCCTGAAGACATGCTGCAAATTGTCAATGGGTTGCGCAGTACTGTCCCGGCCATTACCCACATCGACTACAGCGCGCGGATCCAGACGGTGGAGAAGGACGTGAACCCGAAGATGTTCGCTTTGCTGCAGGCATTCCGGACACTGACGGGGTGTCCGCTGCTTGTCAATACCTCGTTCAATGTCCGCGGCGAGCCGATCGTCTGCACGCCAGAAGACGCTTATCGATGCTTCATGCGCACCGACATCGATGTGCTCGTTATGGGAAACTACATCCTCTACCGTGACGAACAGAAGCCCATCGAATCTGACGACTCGTGGAAAAAGGAGTACCAGCTTGACTAACATTGATATCGGAAGGCTATTCCGTTCAAAACTCGCGGGGACAAAGCCGCTCGTCGCGCCTTTCTTGCTGGAGAAGGCGGACTCCACGTGTTCATCGTATTTTCTTGACGTCTTCGAGCCGGACCCGATCGTAGTCGAGAAAGATATGATCGACTCGTTAGTCGCGATATGGCGCGAACAGGGGTTGGAGGAACTCGCGTTGTTCGAGCCCGAGTTGCGTAAGATCGCCAAGGCGCTTCGTGCCCCCGACGAACAGGCTGAGGTGATATCGCAATTCGTCTATGTGATGTATTGAGTCTGTTTCTCGCTGGCAGTCAGCTCGCCAGGACCGTTTGTCTGAATTCATTGGTTGGTGACCGCCCTTCGTCCTGCTCGAAGGGGCGGAGAAACTTGCCCATCGCCAGCGCCATCGTCTCAAGGTCGGAAGAAGCGCATTTTCATTGATGTGCGTTGCTCTAAAGCCACTGCGGACGGTAGTTGGAAGAGGATGTGATGTTCGAACCAGGCGAGCCGGACGAAATACGTATCAAAGCGGGAGTTTTCTTCTCACTGGCGAAAGTAGTGATAGCGGAAGTGGCTGTCTGTACGACTTCGATTTCCGTATGCCGCCGATTTACATTGGCACGCGGCGTCCTTAATACGTTTGCCGGCGACTAGTTGGGGCCTCCGCGCGGGGATATGGGTAAGAGTAAGACAAATTACGAGGCGCCAGTTGCAAGTCCGACATCTGGCTAAGGGTCAACCTCATCCTCGAAGAGTTTGTGCCGTATCGCGTAGCGGATGAGCGCGCTTTCATTCCCCGCCTGCATTTTTTCGATGATATGCGTCTTGTGCGTGCTGACTGTCTTCACGCTGAGGCACAGTTCATGGGCAATCTCGGTGAGGCTCTGGCCTTCGACAATTCGTCTGAAGACATCAAACTCGCGCTCGGATAGCCGCTGATGGGGCATTGCCTCCGCCGGTTCATTCAGGTTCTGGGCGAACCGCTCGGCCATTGACAGGCCCACATACACCCCACCGGATGCGATTTTCGTGATCGCATTGAGCAACTCGCTGCTCGCGCTTTCCTTGGTCAGGTAACCCGATGCGCCTGCCTTGAAGGCCCGCGCAGCGTACTGGTGCTCCGCATGCATCGACAGCACGAGTATCCGCAAGGCAGGGTTCTCGTCCTTGATCTGCCTGATGAGATCGATACCGTTCTGCCCAGGCATCGACAGATCGAGCAGGAGTACATTGGCGCCGACGGAGCGCACCATCGCGATGGTCGTCGTGCTGTCCCACGCTTCACCCGCGACTTCAAACCCGCTGGCGTCGAGCAGGACATGGCGTAATCCGTCGCGTACCACCGCGTGGTCATCAGCCAGTAGAACCTTTATCACGTCCCTTCCTCCTGTCGAGGGCCGCGTCAACGATCACGCCGATGAGCGGCCACACGCGCCTGCCTGAGTGCGCTGGCAGACCGGATGCTCTGCAGCTTCAGGGGAATCTACTCATCGGGCTCACAGTTGGCGACATGCGCTGTCAACCTCGGCCATGCCGCGTTCAAGCGCGAACTGCCTTGCCTCGTCCGCGTTTCCGAAACTGCCCAGTACCGACGAGGCCCTTTCCCTGCCGTCGGGTGACTGCACGATAAACATCGCGACATATTCGCCGCTCTCGTACGCCGCCAGAGGCTGGAGACGATACCCCCTGTACTTAATCCGGGTGCTGTGCATGCATCCTCCCCAGGCGACGCGATATCGCCGACAGACGCTCGAGCAGATCCTGTTTCTTCGTGATGACCTGCGCTGAGCTGGCGACGACGCACGTGCCCAGAAGCCGTCTGTGCCAGTAGTCGGGATCGGTGATGAACCGATGTTCCGAAGCACAGCCAGCAAGGTTGAGGTTTTCCAGGCGGGTTACCACCGCCTCGATATGAAGCAGATCCTGAATTTCCAGTTCATCGGTGCTCATGGTTTAACTCCTCGGAAAGCCAAACCATTCCTGCTCCGGCAGGCGCTTCGCCGTCTGCAACAGCCCTTCGCGGTCTGCACGCTTGCCTTGTCGGTAAGTTTATCCAGCCGTTTAGTCGTTTTGAATGACAGGAAGTAAGATAGTAACGATCTGCTCGATATGATCCAGAATTGACACATCTATTTCTGAACATGCGCTGAACACTTCATAAGCAGCCTATGTCGGCGCCGGTCGCGAAACCACGCCAATGCCGGCGACAGACGGGTGACTTTCGGTGCAGCGCTGCGGGAGTAAGTCGGGAGACGCAGGATGGGCGAGTTGATGCCGCCATCAGCGCTGTTCCGTTGCGCGTCGACACGGCGCCGGGAAAAGAAGTGGTCATTGAAGTACGGATTCCGTGCATTGCCCAGACGCAAGCTTCAGCGCCCGGCGAAACACAATCCGGTGCCTGGCCGGCGCGGAAGAAAGGACGGCCCGCCCGCAGTCGGCTATGCCGCCTCGGACGGGGCTGGATGCCAGGGAGACTGCCATGCCGCAAGGAAGACCGATTGGCGGGAGTTCCGCAATCTGAGTGACATCGAGGCCGATCATCGCTACCGGCTGCTGGTCGAAGCGGTGCAGGACTACGCGATTTTCATGCTCGACCTCTCCGGCAACGTCACCAGCTGGAACCCCGGCGCGCAGCGCGCGAAGGGCTATTCTGCAGAGGAAATCACCGGCAGGCACTTTTCCCTCTTTTATACGTCGGAGGATGTCGCCGTCGGGAAGCCATTGTCACCGAACGTATTCTCGTCGTGCGACTGGGAGAGGTAACGGGTAACGCCTTTCAGGAGTGGATCGTCGAATGCCGAAATACTGATCTGTCCGCCATAGCGGTGCGAGTGGGTTGAGATTCTTGCCAATTCCTCGCCTTCAATTGGGATTGTTATGCAGGCGGCCAGAATTGCCGAGCCACAAAGTATTTGTAGACGACGTACCGTGATGTGCCTTCCCGGTTTTGCCCACCGTTGTGCGCAAAGGGCGTACTCCAGCGATCCGTTTTCGTAGAAGTGACCTTGCGCATGGCGTTCAAAGGCTCTTCGCCTCAACAGCGGAGAGCGGCAGCAAAACGGTTAGCGCGAAGCCTTGCCCCGGTGCGGTCTGGATCGTCAGTTCGCCGCTCAAGGCTGCGACTCGTTCGCGCATGCCTATTAGCCCGAACGAGCTGGGCGACGGTCGAACATCGCTTCGACAGCCGTGTCCGTTGTCCGCGATACGCACGATGCAGTGCGATTCGCTGCTGGCAATCTCCAGCGTCACCTGTGTCGCGCTGGCGTGGCGCGCCACGTTGGTCAGCGCCTCCTGAACGATCCGGAACACGGCAGTTGAGCTGTCGTGATTGAAGTCGATATCTTCCGCGTCGATATGCTGGACGACGGAGATCGCGTATCGCGACGAAAATCGTTCGATGAACCACTCGATAGCGGACAGCAGCCCAAGATCGTCGAGCATGGCGGGACGCAAATCTGTGGCTATGCGTCGTACCGAAACGACCAGTTGATCGATCAGCGAATAGATATTACTCATATCGGCTGTTTCTTTCGTCGTGTCGATATCCTTGGCACGATTGCTATATTTCGAGCATTCAATCTTGAGCGCGGCCAGTTGTTGACCGAGATCGTCGTGCAACTCGCGTGCAATCCGGGTCTTTTCTTCCTCGCGAGCACGCTGAATGCTCGCCGACAGCCGCTTCAGTTCTTCGCGCGACTCGCGTAGCGCCTCGTCGGCGAGACGCCGCTCGGTGACGTCGATAATCCATCCGACCATGCGGTACGCTTCGCCGGACTGATTCCACAGCGCTTGGCCTCGCGCGTGCATCCATCGGTACTCGCCAGTTCTTACACGTATCCGGTATTCGATTTCGTAAGTGCACCTTTGTGCAAGGTGCGCCGCGAGTTGCGCCCTGACTCGTTCGATGTCGTCCGGATGTATCAGGTCGAGAATGAGCTGACTGTCGTTGGGTAGTTCATGCCCCTCGTACCCCATGATCTGTTGGAATTGGGTCGACAGATAAACGGCGCCCGTCTGTACGTTCCAGTCCCACAGTCCGGCGCTTGCACCGCTGACTGCAAGCTGAAACCGTTCCTCGCTTTCCTTGAGCGCCATCGCGATCTGATGGCGTTCAATTGCGTAACGGATCGCGCGACCTAACTCGGACGAGCTGATATCGCGCTTCGAAAGATAGTCCTGTGCGCCTTCCTGAATAGCTCTCAGGCCCACGGACATATCGTCAAGTCCTGTCAGCACGAGTACAGGAAGTTCGGCGGCATGGTGCTGGAAGGTTCGGAACGTGCCGATTCCTTGCGCGTCCGGCAACCCCAGGTCCAGCAACACGATGTCGAATTGCGTTGACTGAATACGATTGAGCGCATCGGACAAAAGGCCTGCATTGAACAAATGATGCTGAAAATCGAGCACATCAGACAGTGCTTCCTTTATCAGCAAGGCGTCTGTGGGGCTGTCCTCAACGAGCAGAATCCGAACCTCCGGTGGCGCATTCATGATCTGGCGGGGGGCAAGGTCACCACGCCGAACCAGAATTCATTGATTCTGCGCACGACCTCGACAAACCTGGTGAAGTCGACCGGCTTGGCTATATAACAGTTCGCATGCAATCCGTATGTCCTCGCCACATCTTCTTCTGATTTGGAAGTCGTCAATACGACGACCGGGATGTTCATCAGATCGGGGGCGGCTTTCAGTTCTCGTAGAACTTCGCGTCCGCTCTTTTTGGGCAGGTTGAGGTCGAGGATGATCAAGCCGGGTCGTGGCGCGTCGCTATACCTGCCTTCGCGCCTTAAAAACTCCATCGCCGCAACGCCATCCTCGGCTACGTGCAAAGGATTGAGCAGTTTGTAGTAATCGAACGCTTCACGCGTAATCATGACGTCGGTCGGGCTATCCTCGACCAGAAGGATATGGGTCAGTTCGTCGGCGGCCTGCGTAAGCATGAGCTACTCCCGCGGGTTGTCCTGGGATGGGGTACCGTCCCCGGTTACTGCCATTAGCGTGAAAAAGAATGTCGTTCCGTTGCCTGGTTCGGACTCGACCCAGATGCGTCCACCGTGCTGCTCGACAATACGCTTGCATAGTGCAAGGCCAATTCCCGTTCCTGGGTAATCGATGCGAGAGTGGAGGCGCTGAAAGATCATGAATATGCGGTCGAAGTATTGCGGGTCGATGCCGATCCCATTATCCTTCACCGAGATCACCCAGTTGTCGCCTTCACGGTGTGCACCGATGTCGATGCACACCGCCCAATCGACCCGCCGAAACTTGACTGCATTGCCGATCAGATTCTGAAAGAGCAGCGCGAGCTGCGTCGGGATCGCCATGACGGAAGGCAATGCACCACGAGTGATCTGCGCGCCGGACTCCTGCAGCACGACGCTCAAGCTCTTCAAGGCCTGATCAAGTGCGGCAGCACATTCGGTCCACTGCTGAACTGCGCCCGACCTTCCGACACGGGAATAGGAGAGCAAGTCGTCGATCAGCTTTTGCATGCGCGTCGCGCCATCCACTGCATGCATGATGAACTCGTCCGCGCGCGCGTCCAGTTGTCCTTGATAGCGGCGCTGAAGTAACTGAAGCGGACCCGCAACGGCGCGTAACGGCTCCTGTAGATCGTGGGACGCCACGTATGCAAACTGTTCGAGATCCTGGTTCGAGCGCGCGAGTTCTTCCGTCCGGCGTATGAGCTCCTGCTCCGCGCGCTTTCTCTCTGTGATGTCGACAATGGCGGCGAGCACGAAATTTTCATTGGAAGTTGTGACGGGGTTGAGCCCAATCTCGACAGGAAACTCTGAGCCGTCCAGACGACAGCCGTACAGGTCACGACCCGTGCCCATCCGGCGCGGTTTCAGATCATGCAGATAGGCAGACCGGGAAACCCGATGCCCTGTCCGGAAGCGTTCCGGCACAAGCGTTTCAATCGACTTCCCGAACAACTGCTCGCGGCTGTAGCCGAACAGGTGTTCGGTCTGCGCATTCACGAGGACAATCTTCCCTTCCTGATCCACCATCACCATCGCATTCGGCGCAGCTTCCACCACTTGCCGGAAGCGCTCTTCCAGGCGTTTGCGTTCCGTGATGTCCACGATGGCGGCAAGCACGAATATGCCCTCGGTCGTCGTGACGGGGTTCAGCCCGATCTCGACGGGAACTTCGGCGCCGTCCTTTCGCAGCGCAAAGAGGTCACGGCCGGTACCCATCGGTCTGCTGCTCAGGTCGCCGTAGAACATGCGACGGTATTCCGGATGCGCGCCGCGCAGGCGCACGGGCACGAGCATGTCCACACTGTTGCCGACAAGTTCGTCGCGCGGATAGCCGAAAAGCTTCTCCGCCTGCGCATTGACGAGAACGATCAGACCGTCGCGGTCGGCCATGACCATCGCGTTGGGTGCAGCCTCCACGACTTGCCGGAAAAGTTCGTGAGTCAAACTGTTCAGTGGCTTGTACGGCTCCATTCGATCTCCGTCGCTTAAGGTTGCAACCGCTACGCCGGCAACGCGCTGGCCCGGGCGGCGTGCGTGCCGCGGTTGCAGTGGCCCGTTTATAGCTTGCGCACGTATGAAATATGATCGCTCGTTTCTGGCCGGATGTGTGCTACGACAGCTTCGTACCCGCCAGATAAGGTCTCCGGGTTTTCCCTTTCCCGCAGCGACCTTGCAATGGGAAGGTCCGAGGGCAAGGTCTCCGCTCTCGCGTGAGTGCACATGGTCAAGCTGGTTGATACAGGTCAACGACGACAGTCCGGCGCACGCGATGATGTCAGGGTATCCGAAGCGGTTAGCAACGCGCGGTTGATCTGGGCGTCGGACGGAGGCGAAGATGGGCATTGGCATGCAGATCGTCTATCTGGGCTTCTGTGGTACAGCACGGCTGGAAGGCGAGGCTGCCGCGCAACTGGTGCGTCTGGAACCTTACAGCGGGCTTCTTTCGAATTGCCATCTGGCGATCGAGGAAATTCATTCGCCGTCGGCCAGACCGACTTACGACGTTCGCCTTGACCTGATCACTCGCGCGCGAGACCTCAAACCCATCGAACATTATTCGAGTGAAGATGCGGAACAGGCAGTCCGCTGGGCGTTCGACGCCGCGGAAAAAGAACTTCAGGCGACAGAAGGCGCGGCGAGACTGCGGCGGCAGTAATGTTCGGCCGGACAAAGCGGATCAGAGGCCACCTTCGGCGAACACGCCGTTTTCGGGATCCGATTCTGCGTTATCGACACACTGAATGTGCCACTTACCGGGTATCGGCGCGTGATGAGCATGGCGATACCACAACGCTTGTCCCGACTCGCCCTCGCACGGGCTTGCGGGCGAACCGAGGTTCAGTCCTGTGAGCTCGCAGATCGCGCGGTCATGGCCTGCACCATGAATGCGCGTGTTTCTTTGCGGGTACGTCAAGGCACCCCACGCTGGCAGATCGATTACTGCGTGTCCTTCCCGTGACCACTTACGCGATTCGCGGTCGAGCCAGAGAACCGCATAAGCAACATCAGCGCATTGAAATGTATCGAGGTGGACGGTAATTCTCATTAGTCGCTCCGTGATGGAAGAAGGTGAAAGACGCCGATACGAAGTTCATTGCGACATGACCCACTCGACCAGTTTATGTGCATCTTCGGCGGATAGCGGGCCGCCGCGCTCGGCCGGCAGAGGCATGGGCGTGTCGCCCCAATGCGCACGCCCACCTTTTCTGAGCTTGATTTCCAGCATCGCCTTCGCGTCCGGGACGTCCCGATACCGGTCCGCGATCTGACGAAACGAAGGCGCAAGAAAGGGCGCATCCGACGTGTGACAGAACATGCAATGCTGCTGGTCGACCAGTTCGGTCGGTTCATCGACGCGCGCATTGGCCGCGTCCAACCCGGCGGCGAATAGAACTGAGGTGAAGGCAAGCAGAACGGACCAGCGGGCATGACTCACAATAAACGCTCCACTATTGATTAGATGATTTCCCATTAGTCGACGACGTCCGATAGAGGCCGCCTTGACGAGTGATGGACCTGCGGCCCGCGGCTCATACGCGGCAGCAACTGCGGCATCGCATCGACGTTCAGCAGGCCCCTTTGCGTTTCGCGCAGCGTCGTCACTTCAACAGGCTGATTGAGGTACGACGCCGTGAGCCCCCTGGACACCGCGAGCAGCAGCATCCGTCAAACACACGCACGACTGACGTGACGAGGAGGGGCGCCGCGAAATTGAGCAGCCCCCGACAGCCGCGCCATATGCGGGCATACCGTCGTCCCGGCGGCGCGAGTGAATCCAGCTGGCGAGTTCCCTCCGAAAGCGCGCATCGGCGAATTGCGCGTGATCCGCCTCAGCTATCAACTGGGCGATCGCGTGACGTGCAGTGTCCGCCTCGACACAGGTCGCGATGGCACCTTCCGCGTCGCACGCGGCGACCAGATCCGAGTGAAGGCGTGGCTCCACGGGTTCGTCGACGAACGGCGTCCGGGTTGTGACGCGGACCGTCAATGCGGTGAACAGACTGGCGAGCGCCTTGTCTAGATGACCTTCCCGTGAGACGCGCACCTCGGCGATCACGTCGGGATCCGACTCGGAGGGGAACACGGTGATTGCATAGGACAGCCCGAAATGGCTCGGTGCGACCCGCAGGTTAAGCAGCGCTGCTCCACAACTCATGAGCAGTTCTCGATCGACCGGATTGACAACGGGCAACGCCCGCGTGCGATCTGCGCATACCTGAACCGTGTGACCGTCGACGATGAACCGCCACGGCTGCGCGTTGTGATTAGAGGGGGCGAGAATCGCGTACTGAAGCGCAAATCGCAACTGCTGGCCGAGCGACGCACGATCATCGAAGTCCGTTTCGTTCGGTTCCCACGCGGACGGGGTTCTTGCGTTGTTCATGGGAGATATTCCTTGGCCAGTGCGACGAGGACGCCCTTTGCTTTGCATTATCGTGGCATGCCGTAATGACTCGTCTTTGAGGCAAATCAAGTCTTTATTGACGTCGACAGCCGGCACGTCCTGGTGTTATGCGCAAGTGAAACTCAGCGGCCGAAAAGCCGCGCGTCTTGAAGCGTCGGCGCGATGGCGGCGTCGATATGCTTCAAGTATCGGCGCGCGTAAGGCTAAAAAGGATTAGCGACGCTTTAAGTGGAGATAGGAAGCGAGGTAGCAAATCCAGTAAAATTCCCACCTGCGTAAATGATGTGAAAGTGGATTTATATCTCGTTGTCATCGACGAGTTTGTGGCGAATCGCGTACCGCACTAGCGCGTTCTCATTTGCCAACTGCATTTTCTCGAGTACGCGCGTCTTGTGCGTGCTGACGGTCTTCACACTCACACATAGTTCATGGGCGATTTCGGTGATGCTCTGACCGGCGACGATTCGTCTGAAGACTTCGAACTCACGGTCCGAGAGCCGCTGATGCGGTAACGCTTCCACGGGGTCGTTCAGCGTTTGTCGCGCGCGTGACCCGGCAACGTTCGCTTCCTCGTGCGCTACATACACTCATCGTCATGCAGTATTCGCGGGACCTCAGTCCGGTTGACCTGAGTCAAGCGCTGACTGTGGGACTGGAACACACTGCCTTTCATGCGGCCTGGTCCCTGTTCTGGGTGGCCGAAGCATCACGACTGGAGGTTCATCATGTACGACCGGATCCTTGTTGCGCTCGACGACAGCGCGAGCGCGCAGATGGCGCTCGGCGAGGCGGTCAGGCTCGCAAAACTGTCCAGCGGCGTGGTGTATGCGCTGTCCGTCGTGGACCGTGGCCGGTGGCCGGGCGAGGTGAGCGCGCGGTTCGAGTTCGAACCTGAACCTTCCGCCGCGTCGAACGCCGCCACTCGCCTGTTCGACGAGGCGAATGCGCTGTTCCGGGAATCAGGCGTCAGCGGGAAAACGCGGGCGATCGATGCTTACGGTGAAAGTGTGTCGGAGGTACTGGCGCGCGCGGCGGAAGAATGCGACGCGGACATCATCGTGATCGGCACGCACGGAAGGCACGGCGCCCAGCGATTCTTGCTGGGCAGCGTCGCGGAGTCGCTCGTTCGCTCGACGCAACGGCCTGTTCTGCTGCTCCGGCATGGTGGTTCCCGCGCACAGACACAAGGGTGACGCGTCACGAAGCGGCGTCGGGTTCATGCAGATGCAGTTTGCACGCAATTCTTCTTCTATTGCATTGCAAAAGCGACCGAGTGGCGCGATACCGAAGCGATGCGCATCGTCGCGCCGTTCGCGCTCAATGCGACATCAGCACGGGCAGTGTCATCGATTCCAGCATCGCTCGGGTTACACCGCCAAACACGCGTTCGCGTGCGCGGGAATGGCCGTAAGCGCCCATCACCAGCAGGTCGGCTTGCATGTCCGACGCGCGGTCGAGCAGGGACGTGCCGACGTCCGCACCGATGTGTGTGCGTGTCGTGGAAAGCGATGCGTTCACCCCATGCGTATCGAGCCACGCCGCGACGTCGATTCCCATGGGCGCCTCGCGCGTCCCATCAGCGTGTTGCACGATGTCGACGCTCACGTAACGAGCGCTCTCGAGCAGCGGCTGTGCGTCGGCCACGGCGCGAGCCGCTTCGCGGCTGCCGTCCCACGCGATCAGAACGTTTTCCCCGGGAGGGTGCAGGCTGCCCGTATGAGGGACGACGAGCGCCGGACGGCCTGCGTCGAGGACCAGATTGCCGACGAAATTTGGCGCCACATACGAAGCAGCGTCTTTTGGGTCGTCCTGACCGAGGATGAGAAAGTCGGCGTGACGGGCATGGAGCTTTGCTGTCCACTGTATGACGGCCACGTCTCAATCCATTGAGGCATGTCAATCGAAGGGGCGATCCCGGCGAAACACAGCTTACTTTGCGAGACGTCAAGCCTTGATTCAGGTCAAGCGCGCCTCCGCGCAAGCACCGAAGATAAGAAGCATGCCATGCGACGCGTCATGCAGCGCGGCGAATCATGGTGCAGGGGATACATCAAGGAGGCGGTCATCATGTACAAGCAGATCCTGATTGCACTGGACGGTAGTAAGACGTCGGAACGAGTGCTGAACGAGGCAGTCAAGATGGCCCGCCTCACGGGCGGGAAAATTCAGGCCGTGTACGTGGTCGACAAGACGCCCCTCTTCAGCTATGCCGGATATTACGACCCCATCGCGCTCGTCGACGCGCTGCGTAAGGATGGCCGTACCACGCTGCAGAACGCGGAAGCAGCCTGTCGTCAGGCGGGTGTCGCTTGCGATGTGGAACTTGTCGAGACCGAACGTCTGAACGAAGACGTGGCGACGACGCTTCAGCATTGCGCCGAGCGCCTGGGCGCGGATCTCGTGATCCTGGGTACGCATGGCCGGCGCGGTGTGCGCCGCATCGTGCTGGGCAGTGTGGCCGAGCGTTTCGTCCGGTTTGCGCAGTGTCCGGTGCTGCTCGTGCGTGGCACCGAATCTGAACACGGAGAACAGGGCTAGGAGCCGACATCCGGCGGCGGTCGAGACCGATGCAACGGCTTCGACCGCCGACCAGATGAGGACGAAAAATGAAAGGCATCCTCAGGCTCGCATTCAAGCTGCTCGTCAACGATAGCGCCAAGTTCACCGCGCTGATCGTCGGCATCACGTTCGCGGTGTTCCTGATGATCGAAATGACGTCGCTGTTTGCGGGCATTCTCAACAAATCGTCCTCTACGGTGATCAATGTCGGCGCCAAGATGTGGGTGATGGATCCCGCCGTACAGACGATCGCGAGCAGCATCGGCATGCCGGACTATGTGCTCGACGCTGTGCGCAGCATAGACGGTGTCAAATATGCCGTGCCGCTGTATTCAGGGGCTGCGCTGGTGCGTCTGCGCGATGGCGCGTATCAGGCCGTCACGGTGATCGGGCTGGACGATGCGAGCCTGTTCGGCTGGCCGAAGATGAAAGCAGGCCGGATCGAAGACATATACGCGGAGAACGGTTTCATTGCCATCTATGATGCGGAATTCGTCAAGCTGCACAACCCCACGCTCGGCACGGACTTCGAACTCAACGACCATCGTGGCGTCGTGGTCGGTATCGCGACCGTGACCAGTAGCGGCCTGTTCGGCACGCCGACGCTCTACACGACGTACAAACGGGCAGTCGAATACATTCCGTCGACGCGCTACACCACGTCCTACATTCTCGTTGAGCCCAAATCGGCCGCGGACATCGCACATATCAAGCAGGTTGTCGCGTCGCTCGGCTACGTTGCCTACACGAAGAAAGAGTTCATGCAACGCATCTCGCACTTCTACAAGTACGAAACGGGGCTGGGCACGAACATCCTGTTGATGACGGCGATCAGCTTCATTGTGGGCCTGTCGATTTCCGGCCAGACCTTCTACACGTTCATCCTCGAAAACCTGGAGAAGTTTGGTGCACTGAAGGCGATCGGCGCAAAGGGCCGTGAACTCGTCGCGATGATCCTCTTTCAGGCAACGTTTACCGCATTGACGGGTTACGGACTCGGCGTGGGTCTCTGCGCGGCGTCGATCAGTCTCGTCCGTCTGCGCGTGCCGGACTACGCGGCAATGATCACCTTCGGCAATCTCGCACTCGCATTTGCGATGGTCGTGGTGATCGCAGCCTCATCGAGCTACCTCGGTGTGCGGCGTGTGCTGCGCATCGAGCCGTTCGATATTTTCCGGGGCTAGCCGTGGCCGCCGTTGCGATCGACGCGCGCGGGCTGAACAAATGGTTCGGCGAAGGCGACGCGCGCACGCAGGCGCTGTCGGACGTGGCGATGCAGGCTCGCTTCGGCGAAATGCTACTGATAGTCGGTCCGTCTGGCAGTGGCAAGACGACTTTGCTGAGCGTGATCTCCGGGATACTGCGCCCGGACTCGGGCGCGGTGTCGATAGACGGCGTCGATCTCTGGCAACAGGGCGACAACGACATCGCGGACTTCCGTCTCAAGCGAATCGGGTTCGTGTTTCAGGACTATCACCTGTTTCCACGTCTCACCACCGTGGAGAACGTCGCCATTCCGCTGATCCTCAGACGCCGCGACTGGGACGATTCGATCAGCGAGGCCATGACGTGGCTCGACGTGGTCGGGTTGCGCAACCGTGCCGCGTTGCCGCCGATGAAACTGTCGGGCGGAGAGCAGCAGCGGGTCGCGATTGCGCGCGCGATCGTCAGCCAGCCTGACATCCTGATCCTCGATGAACCGACGGCATCGCTCGACGGCGACACCGGACGTTCGATCATCGATTTCGTGAAGCACAAGGTCCTCAACCACCATCGCTGTATCGTCATCGTGACGCACGACAGCCGGATTTTCGACTACGCGGACCGCGTCATGCATATGGAGGACGGCAAGCTCAAGACCATCGACGCGGGAGGCGGAAAATGAAACAGCGGCTTCTGTTTCTGCTCGCGTTCGCGGGATTCGTCGCGAGCATTGCGGCGGCGTGGGTCTATGGGATCCAGCAGCCGCCCCAGCCGCCTGTCTTCGATCCCGCGTCGAATCCGTATGCACACGGCGTGTACGCGACTGGCATCGTAGAAAGCGATCAGCCCGCCGGCGCGAACATCAATATCTACCCCGATGTGTCCGGCGCTATGACCAGGCTGCTGGTGCACGACGGCGACTCCGTTCGCCGTGGCGACGTGTTGCTGGTCATCGACGACGCCGTCCAGCGGGCGACAGTTGCGCAACTCGAAGCACAGGCGGAAGCTGCGCAATCTCTGCTCGACGAACTGCGCGCGCAGCCGCGTCCCGAAACGCTGGAGGTGGCGAGCGCACAGGTCGGCGCAGCGGCGGCCAGCCTCAAGATGGCGCAGGATCAGTTCGACAAGCAGAGGCATGCGTACGAGATCGACCCGAAGGCCGTCAGTCGCGACACGCTCGACAATGCCGCGAATGGAGTCGCCGTTGCGCGCGCCAACCTCGACGTAGTGACGCGGCAGTACCGCTTAACTCGCGCAGGCGCGTGGACATACGACGTGCGCAACCAGGCGCGTCAGGTCGATGCGCTGCGCAAGGCCGCTGAGGCTGCATCGGCGCAACTGGATCGATATACGCTGCGTGCGCCCGCCGACGGCGTAGTGCTGTCGGTGAACGCGGCGCCCGGCGCGTATCTGTCGTCTCAGGGCGTGTACGACACATATGCGCAGGGTAGCGCACCCGTGCTCGTTCTCGGCACGCCGTCGAACCGGCTGGCCGTGCGCTGCTATGTCGACGAGATTCTGATCAGCCGGTTGCCGGACCTGCATGCGTTGAAGGCGCGCATGTTCATACGCGGTACGTCGGTGCAGGCGGATCTGCAATTCATGCGTGTGCAGCCCTATGTGACGCCGAAAATCCAGCTGACGGACCAGCGTACCGAACGTGTCGACGTGCGCGTTTTACCCGTGCTTTTCCGGGTCGTCACGCAACAGCCGACACGCCTGTTTCCAGGGCAGATCGTCGATGTGTACATTGCCGCCAGTTGAGCGCTGCAGGCGCGGTACGGCCGCGCGTATTACGCGAGCCTTGGCGTTGGCAGCGGGCGTCGCGCTCGTCGCGGCTTGCACGGTGGGCCCGAATTTTTCGCGGCCCGCCACGCCGAGTGTCGAACGCTATGACGCATCAGACGCATCGTACATCGCCTCCGGAAGACAGCAGCAGACCTTGTCGCCCGCCGTCCCGCTGCGTGACGACTGGTGGACCTCGTTCGGCTGCCACGCGATCGACATGGCCGTCGACGAGGCCCTGACGGGCAACGTCGCGCTCGAACACGGAGAGGCGACGTTGCGGCGAAGCGAATACCTGTTGCGCGCGGGTGCCGGCGTCTTTTTTCCTCAAGTCGATGCACAGGGCGACGCGTCCCGTCAGCGGTTTTCTCCTTTGCGCACAGGCATCGACGCGCCGGCGTCGATCTTCAATCTGTTTACGCTGTCAGCGACCGTCAGCTACACGCTCGACATCTGGGGCGGCGAGCGCAGGCAGGTCGAAGCGCTCGCGGCACAAACGGATGCGCAACGCTATGCGCTTGTCGCGACCTACCTGACGCTGGCCGCCAATGTCGTCAATGCGATGATCGCGCGAGCTGCCTATAACGACGAAATTGCCGCGACGCATGAAATACTCGAACTCGTGCGCGAACAGGTTCACATTACGGAAGCCCAGGTTGCGGCGGGCACGAGCGCGTGGTCGGCCGTACTGTCGCTTCAGAACGAACTGGCGACGCTCGAGGCATCGCTGCCCGGACTCGAGCAGAAGCGCAACGAAACCGAGCATCTGCTCGCGCTGCTCGCGGGGATGTACCCCGAGCAATGGAGCGCACCTGAGCTGTCGTTGGGTGAGATCCAATTGCCATCCGTGTTGCCGCAGACACTGCCGTCTTCGCTAGTCCGGCGGCGCCCCGATATCTTGCAGGCGGAAGCCGTGCTGCATGTGGCGAGTGCGGATATCGGCGTTGCCACGGCGGCGATGTTTCCTCAGATCACGTTGTCCGCTTCGGGTGGTGTCGAAAGTGCGGTGCTTCATTCTCTCGGGACACCGGCCGGACAAGTCTGGAGCGTCGCCGCGGGCGTGACGGCCCCCGTGTTTCATGGCGGTGCATTGTGGTTCCAGCGTAAGGCTGCCGTGGCAGCCTATAACGAATCGAGCGCCGCGTATCGCGAGGTGGTACTCGCGGCGTTTGCCCAGGTCGCCGATGCGCTGCGGGCGCTCGAACACGATTCGCAGACGGTCGACGCGCAGACCCGTGCGGTTCAGGCCGCAGGCGAGGCGCTGCGGCTCATCAAGGACGCGTATCGGGCGGGGACCGTCGGCTATCTGCAGATACTCGTTGCCGATGGTCAGTATCATCAGGCGCGGATTGCGTGGCTGCAGGCCATCGCGCAGCGCCTGCAGGACACCGTTGCGCTCTATGCGGCGCTGGGCGGCGGTCTGGTTGCCGACTCCTGATCGCCGTCGGCAAAGGCCGTGTCGAACGTTCGTCGCATCGCGCTGCGATTTACGTCGCCTTCTCGCAAACGGGAACCGGGGCTTCGGGCAACTCGCCCCAGCCGATGGGTGCGAAGACGGTTCCACCCGCCAGTTCGATCAGTTCGGTGAACCTCAGCAGTGTGACGCCTGCCATGATGTGAATCTGCGTGCCGTGAAAATAGCTTTCAGTGCGCAGCCAGGGCGACGCGCCCGCATTGAGTTCTAACACGCTTAGCGAATGACCGTTGAGTCCGGCCTCGGGCGGGAAAAGCGGGCCGTCGAAAGCGACCTTCAGAATCTGATCGGTGCTGTCGCCGTAGGGCAGATGCGCATGAAGCTGATACGACGCCTTATCCCAACCTTCGCCCCATTGTCTGTCGAGACCGATGCGAGTGAAATACGCCCACGGCCCGCGGACGAAGCACAGGCGATAGATGTTGCCCACTCCATCCAGATCGACCCGCAATGTCATCTTTGCACCCCAACCGCATACGGAACACATGAGCCTTCGATACCTTGAAGGCGGCAACCCAATCGTTGCACGCGCCGGACGGATCGTGTTGATGCAGGTCAACCGTGCGCGGTGATCACGGTCTCGCAGGCGTTGACGTGCATCAAATCCACCGGCAGGCGCTGGGCTAATCTGGCGTTGCACCTTGCGGTCCAAATGGAGTCGTAGCCATGCAGATATCGTTTCCTTCCTGTCGCCCTGATTATTGCGCGCGCGACCTGGTGTTAACGTTTCCCGCGCTCGTCGATCGCCAATCCGTGCAATGCGCGATTACGGCAGAAGCGCTCGAAGACCATTTCGGCGCGAGGTCGTTACGAGAAGAAGACCTGATAGGCGCGTTCACTGCGCATCGTCATGAGATCGAGGTTGCCGCCCGGCGGATGCTGAACGAGGTCGGCGGGAATCCTGTTCTGCTGCACAGCGGTTATTTTCGCTTTTGCATCTGATGCGGCAGGTAATGGACGCAGATTCGGTGACAGGCGAAGACATCAGATCGAGTACCGGTTTCCAGAAGGCTGGGTCATCGAAGGTCTGCACGGGAACGTTGGTATCGAAGGCAAAGGTCTGCGCCGTTTCGGCCGAGGTCAGCGGCTCGGCGGTGGCGAGTTGCAGCGACAACGTGGACGTATCGGCGTCGGAGGCATCGCGACGATTGCGCTGACGTGTGACGATGCGCTCTGCCAGGATGTCGGGGGCGGCGTGAAAATCCAGTACGCGCGTCGGTACGCCCAGGCGCTCCCCGAGCGAGAAAAAGGCGCTGCGGTGGCGACGCTCGAGGAAAGTCGCGTCGACGATCACGCTGTAGCCTGCCTGTAGAACAGAGGTTGCGAGGCCGATCAGGTGGTTGTAGACGGCGTGTCGTGCTACTTGCGTGTAGTGCGTCGCGTCCAGGCGAGTAGTTGCCGCGGGCGTGGACTCCAGACGCTTGCGTTCGACATCGCTCGACAGACACACTGCGCCGCTCGACTCCGCCAGTGCCTGACTGGCGACGGATTTACCGGAACCCGAAAAGCCATGGCAAAGCAGCAGGACGGGCGGCGGATTTTTTGACTCGGCTGCGGCGATATCCATGTAGCGGGCGGCATCGCGCGCTGCTGCGGCGGCTTTCGGATGCAAGCCGTTTTTGCTGTAAAGATACGCCACGAGCGCTCGAACCAGAGCGCGATATGCGACATAGAGCGGCATAAGATCGAGTGCCGCATAGTCGCCCGTTGCCTCAAGCCATCGGTTCAGCAGCCGATTCGACAGACGCGTTCCTGCGCGCGCCCGCAGATCCATGACGAGGAAAGCAATGTCATTGGCGATATCGATCCAGCGCAGCGCATCGTCGAAGTCGATGCAGTCGAACATGGAAACCTCGCCGCGCCAGCGCATCACGTTGTCGAGGTGCAGATCGCCATGACAGGCGCGCACGAAGCCGTCGGCACGGCGCCTGTTTATTGCGCCCGCGCGTTGCGCAAGTTGTTGTTTGCACCAGGCGGCGATTTCACGCAGAGCCGGCTCGTTACAGCCTGCCTGCAGGGACGCATTGACAGCGTCGACCTGCGCCTTGAGTAGCGCGGCGCTGCCATATCGGGCGAGCGGTGCGTCTCGCGGCGCATGCCGATGCCAGGCCGCAAGTCGATGGGCAGCACGATCGACATCGTGCGGCGACAGCGCTCCGCTTCGCGCGAGACTGGAAAAGAGCCCGGATTCGTCGAAGCGACGCATCTTGACTGCGTGTTCGACTGTGCGGCCCCCCGATTCGAGCGTGAGCGTACGTCCACGGCGCATGATCGGAAGCACGCCGAGGTAAAGTCCCTGCGCAAGCGGTCTGTTCAGCCGCACCTGGGCTTCGCAGCAACCTCGCCTTGCCTCTGGCGCGGTGAAATCCGCGAATCCCGGCGCGACGGGCTTGATGATCTTATATGCGAACCGGCCCGCGAGGTACACGATTGAGATATGCGTTTCTATTCTGATGATCCGGCCAGCCGGATGCGCATAGGTGCACCCTCGCTGCATGGCGGCGTCCACACCCTGCACCTGACGTCTCGCAGCCCGGATGCGGTTCGCGCCATGGAGCGGGCCCGAATTTGTTGAATGAGCGCGCCGTTTCGTCGTTCTGTGTCTGAATGGTTTGGTCACGCCTGCCTCCCGCTACGGGTTGGTGTGTCTTTGGGTTGTCTGATCGGTATGCTCAAAGCCGATTTCCTCGATTTCACGCCAGAATCCGCTCAGAGCTGGATGAACGGCGTCGCGCCCGCGTGAGCCCGTGAAAAGGTCATAGTGATTGCATGCCGGAACGGTTATGTGACGGTCGTGCGGTGCCGAGGCACCGCACAATATGTGAGCGCAGTGCGTCTGGCCGGCGCCGGTGATGTCGTCGAGTTCGCCTTCGACGGTGCACAACGGTGTGCGGGAGAGCGCGTTCAGTTCGACGCGCCGACCTTGGACCCACCACGCATTGCGCGGTAGCAAATGCTCCTGGAAGACGATGCGAAGGATGTCGAGGAAGTAGCGTTCCGCCATGTCCAGTACGGCGGCGTACTCGTTCAGTGCTCGCAGCGACTGGACGGCGGCGCGCGTGTCGCCTGCCAGCCAGTGCGACCAGTAAGCCAATTCGAGACGGACGTGCCGTTCCGGATGCGCTGCGAAGATAGCGGCCTGCTGGATGAAGCCGGGATAGACGCGCCTTCCCGCACCGCGATACGGCGGCGGAACAACGTCGATCACATGGTTGCGAAACCATGTCAGCGTGTGCGATGTGGCGAACCGGTCGATTATGGTCGGATTGAGGCGGGTATCAATGGGCCCGCCAATCAGCGAGATGCTGGCGAAGGGCGCCGTACGCTCGCTGGCAAGCAACGCTGCGGCGGCGAGTGCGGGTACGGCCGCCTGGCACACGGCGACGACGTGTATCGGCGGTCCGTGTGCGTGGGCCGTACTGAGGAAGCATTCGAGCGCAAGCACATAGTCGTCGAGCGACAGAGGACCGGCATCGGGTGGCACATCACGCGCGTCAGCCCAGTCGGAAACGAACACGTCGCGCTCCTCGAGCAATGTTTCGACCGTTTCGCGCAGCATGACGGCGTGGTGGCCCGCCAGCGGCGCGCAAAGCATGACGGGCCAGCCGACTACCGCCTGGGGCGCCACGCGGACACGAGTGAATTTGCGTAGTGTGCCCGCCGGCAGGGAACGGACGACGCTCTCTTCAACATCGATCCCGTTCCCGTTGCTCGTCACCGCGTGGATTTCGAACGGCGGCGCTTGCCCGTAGGCACATGTCGATCTGAGTAGCCAGTGGCTGAACGCGTTTGCCATGTCTGCCGTGTCCGTCGCGGGCATGTGTGTCGAGACGCCGCAGATGTCGTTGCGCAGCGTTCCCCCTGCAATCGTTCGGGCGAGGCGCCGTTGTGCATCGATGAAGGCATACCACATTGTCAACTCCGTGGGCCATCAATAGCGCAGAAAACGTTGCCGCACCGGCTGGCACGCATCGGTAGTGCGAGACATGATCGCCCCCGTAGCATTCAGGACCTGGCCATGCTCGATTGAGGGAACTCATGCAAATTCCCGGCCCCAGTCGCCGCGACCTGCACCATCGGCGCGATCCTTCGGCGGATGCACGATCATGCAATCGGTCGTCAGCAGGAGCGACGCCACCGAGATGGCGTTCTGCAAGGCGGTGCGCGCCACCTTGACGGGATCGACTATGCCTCGTTGGATCATGTCGGCATAGTCGCCGTGAGCGGCATCGTAGCCGAATGCATCGCCCGCTTCGGCGACGGCATGGACGACAGCCTGCGCATCGGCACCGGCATTTTGCGCGATCTGTCGCAGCGGCGATGCAAGCGCGTCGTATACGATCCGTGCACCGATTTTCTGTGCCTGCGTCTCGCCGTAATGTTCGAGGACACGGCGCGCGCGCAGCAGCGCGACGCCTCCGCCAGGCACGAAGCCTTCCTCGACGGCGGCGCGTGTCGAATGAAGCGCGTCTTCGAAGCGGTTCTTCCGTTCGCGCAGTGCGGTTTCGGTTGCGGCGCCTACCCGGATCACGGCGACTCCGCCCGAAAGCTTGGTGAGCCGTCGGTTGAGGTTCTCACGCTCGTATCCGTCGGTGCTCGCGTCAATGCGCTTCCTCAGTCCGGCTATGCGATCCGCGACGCGCGCATGATCTCCATTGCCTGCCACGATGGTCGTCGTGTCGCGCGTAATTTCGACGCGCCGTGCAGCACCGAGATCTTCGAGGGTGGCGTTTTCGAGCGTGCGTCCCGTCTGCGCCGAGACGACGGTCGCCCCCGTCAGGGCAGCGAGATCTGCTAGTTGCTCGGTGCGGCTCTCACCGAAGCCGGGCGAGCGGATCGCGCAGGACTTGAACGTGCCGCGCAGATGGTTGACGACGAGTGTGGCCAGTGCTTCGCCTTCTATCTCGTTGGCAATCACGAAAAGCGGCTTGCCTGTTCCCATGACTGCTTCGAGGATGGGCAGCAGTTGTGGGATCGACGAGATATTCATATCGCACAACAGCACCCTCGGTTCGTCGAGCACCACATTGCGCTGGTCTTCCCCGAGATAGAGCGGCGAGACGAGACCTCGGTCCAGCAGAGATCCGTCGACCGTCTCGAGTTCGTCGTCGAGTTTGGAGCCGTCCTCGATACTGATTGCGCCTTCTTTCCCGACGCGCGTGACCGCGTCGGCCACCAGCGTGCCGATGCTTGCATCGCCGCTCGCGGAAATCGTCGCGATCTGCCGCATTTCGTCGACCGTCGAACACGGGCGTGCGAGCCTGCGAAGTTCGGCGACGACCTGTTTGCCCGCATCCTCGATGGCACGCTTCAGGGCCATCGGATCGTGCCCTGCCGTCACGCATTTGTTGCCTTCCACGACGATCGCCTGTGCAAGCGTTGTGGCAGTTGTCGTGCCGTCGCCCGCGACTTCACTCGTGCGCGTTGCGACCTCGCGAAGTAACTGAGCGCCCATTTCTTCGTACGGATCAGGCAGATCGACCGAGCCCGCGACCACCACCCCTGAGTTTGCGACGAGCGGCGCGCCCGGCACGCGCTCGACGATCACATTGCGGCCGCCGGGGCCAAGCGTGACCTTGACGGCCTCAGCAAGCGCGTTCACACCGTTAAGCAGCAACTGCCGCGCATCCTGATGAAATACGAGTGATTTGTGCAACACGAGAGACCTCCGCGGGCGTTGTCCGATAGCGCATTCGGTGCGGCTACCGTAATGGACTGTTTGCCTATTTAAGTCCCCGCAGTCGGGAAGGCTGTTGATCTGTGTCAATCGGCCCGAGGCGATGGCGGCAGAACATCATGAGACCGGACACGCCGCTCCTCGATGCCCCGAGAAACCATGATGCCCACACAGCGTCCATCGCGCGCTCCGCGCAAATCGCCCAGGTGGTTCGGCCTGGTGAGTATCGCGATCACAATGTTCTTCGTTATGGTCGTCGTACTACAGTTCCTGACGGCGCAAGGCATGACGACGGAAATTGCGTACAGCGATTTTCAGCAACTGGTTGCTGCGGGACAGGTCACCAACGTCGAGATAACGCCCACCCGCATCACGGGGGCGCTCAAAATGCCGGGTGCCGCGTCACTGCTGCCGGCGTCCGACACGGCAGCGCTCAACAGGAATGGCGAGCCGTGGCGCTTCACGACGGTACGTGTCGCCGATGACGGCCTGGCTGACACCCTTACCGCAGCGGGCATCCGCTACACGGGTGGCGTGGACAGTGCGTGGCCTGGCATGCTGTTTTCCTGGGCCGTGCCATTGCTGGCCATGTTCTTCGTGTGGAATCTGCTAGTGCCGCGCATGGGCGGTTTGCAACAGTACACAAAGATGGGCCGCGGCAACGGCCATATTCTCGTGCAGAACGAAACAGGCATCACCTTCGACGACATCGCGGGAATCGATGAAGCCAAGGCGGAACTTAGACAGATCGTCGCGTTTCTGCGCGACGCCGACCGGTATCGCCGTCTTGGCGGCAAGATTCCGAAGGGTGTGCTAATCGTCGGCGCGCCGGGCACGGGTAAAACGCTGCTCGCCAAGGCCGTTGCGGGTGAAGCGGGCGTGCCCTTCTATTCGGTGAGCGGCGCGGGATTTGTCGAAATGTTCGTTGGCGTGGGTGCCGCCCGCGTGCGGGATCTTTTCGAGCAGGCGCAAGGCGAGGCGCCTTGCATTATTTTCATCGACGAACTGGATGCGCTCGGCAAAGTGCGCGGAGCCGGCCTGACTTCAGGCAATGACGAGCGCGAGCAGACGCTCAACCAGTTGCTCATTGAGATGGACGGTTTCAATTCGAATTCGGGTGTAATCATCATGGCGGCGACGAACCGCCCTGAGACGCTCGACCCCGCGTTGCTGCGTCCCGGCCGGTTCGACAGGCATATCGCTATCGACCGACCCGACCTCAACGGCCGCCGTCAGATTCTCGCGGTGCATACGCGCCACGTGAAGTTGGCGGACGACGTCGATCTGAACGAACTGGCCTCCCGTATGCCTGGCTTCGTCGGTGCGGACCTCGCGAATGTCGTCAACGAAGCTGCGCTGCACGCCGCTGAAGCCGACAAGCAGGCCGTCGACATGTCCGACTTCGATGAAGCAATCGACCGCGCGATGACGGGCATGGAACGCAAGAGCCGCGTCATGAACGCGCAGGAAAAGATCACGATCGCGTATCACGAGGCGGGGCACGCTCTCGTCGCACATAGCCGCAAGCACTGCGATCCCGTCAAGAAAGTGTCGATCATTCCGCGCGGCGTCGCCGCGCTCGGTTACACGCAGCAAGTGCCGACGGAAGACCGCTACGTGCTGCGCCAAAGCGAACTGCTCGACCGGCTCGATGCGCTGCTCGGCGGCCGCGTCGCAGAGGAACTGGTCTTCGGCGATGTATCGACCGGCGCGGAGAACGATCTCGATCGCGCGACGGCGATGGTGCGGCATATGGTGAGCCGTTACGGGATGAGTGAACGCATCGGGCTGGCGACGATGAGCGAATCGACGACTGCTCTGGACGTGCCGGGACCAGGTGGATGGCGCGGGTCGTCTTGCAGCGATGCCACGGCCCGTCTTGTCGACGAGGAAATTCGCCGGATGCTCGAAGAGGCTCATGCACGCGTCAAAGCCACGCTCTCAAACCAGCGCGCGACGCTCGAACGCATCGCCCGGCTGCTGCTCGAGCGCGAGGTGCTCGATCACGAGATGCTGCAACGCGCGATCGACGGCACATCGAAGACGGTCGAGCAGGTCGGCGTGACACGCACCGGTGCAGATGTCGATGCGGGAGCACGCAAGGAATCGTGCTCTGGATGAACGCGGACACTCGCGCGCGTTTCGCCCTCGCGGCCGGTGAGTGCGCTTGACATGAATCAACGGCGCGGCGCGGGTTCGGGCTAGGCTGAAGGCACGACTCACGATACTGCTCGTCCCGAACAGCAAGGGAGAGCTTCGATGAAGATGTGAACCGGCTTTCGAAGGTCGGACAACTGGGGCCATGTCCTGGCCTGCTTACCTGAAGGAGAAGTGCAATGAGCAATCTGACGCGTTTTGACCCGTTCTCGCTGGACCCGGTCGTTTCGGATCTGTTTCAGGGTTTTTTCCGGCCCATGCGGTCGATAGCGACGCCTCAGGAGGCCGAGCTTGCGTCAATGAAGATCGACGTGACGGAAAACGATGGCGCCTACACGGTGAAGGCTGAGCTTCCGGGCCTCGACAAAAAGGATATTGACGTACATATCGACGGGCGCATCGTCTCGATCAACGCGAAGGTCGAACGCAACAAGGAAGAAAAAGAAGGCGAGCGCGTGATCCGGCGGGAGCGCTATTCCGGCGCATTCAGCCGCTCGTTTTCGCTCGCAGGCGAGGTGGATGACGCCAGAGCGACGGCCGAGTACAAGGACGGCGTGCTGTCGTTGAACCTGCCGAAAAAGGCGCCGGCCGACCAGAAGCGCCTGACGGTGAACTGATACGTGCGCGGCGTGCCTTGCTTGTCATGGCGCGCTTTTCGGGGTCTCCGTGCTGCGAACAAAAGAAGCCGAACGGATCTACGGGGAATTCGAAACGGGCCTGATTTCCAGGCCTGTTTCCTTTGTTGGCGCAATGTGGGGATTGCGGGCGCGGACGGCCACCGTCGCCCGCTGTCCGGAGGAACAAGATGATGTCAATCTGCGAGCGAGGTTAGCGTCGTTCCTTGCGCGCCGACCGTTTGCGCAAGGATAGGCAGTTCGTCTTCGTTCAGCTTCAGTGCGTCGCTCAGCAGACGATGATTGATCCAGCCACGCACGACGCAGCCAAGCCCTTCGGAGGCGCAGTACAGCGACACGTTCTGCGCCATTGCGCCCGCAGAAACGGCAGAAAAGATATCGCGCTGTTGCGGCGGCATGTCGAGCAGACGCGACATGTTCACCACATACACCAGGTCCAGCGGCGCAGCGCCGACAAAGTCCTGATAACCGGTCAGATTGCGCGCATCGCTAGCATGCTTGAGGACGAGCCGATGCGCGGGCGCATCGTATCGATAGACGCCATTCGGCATCACGGCATACAGATCGACTTCATTGAACGCATGTGCCGATGGCGCGGTGCGGCCGCCCGTGCGCGGCCGATTGATGCCATCGGCCGCCCACAGCAACGCGCCGAGTGTGGCGGGGGTAAGGGGCGCGTCGGAGAACTCGCGCGTGCTGGCACGTAGCGCGAGCGCTTTCATCAGCGGCGCGCCCGAGGTCATATCGGGTTTCGGAAGTTCGATAACGGCAGGGGCGTCGCCCCGGGCACGAGCCGGCGCACGACCATGCGCGGGTTTGTAAGTCAGCAGTTGCGTGTCGGACATGATCGACTCCTTCGTGGATGGGCCGATGCATTCGCATAGGCGTCGGTGCATCGCTTCCAGGATAGAGGCGGGTCGAGTTGCGACTGTTGACTTCAGTCAATCGCATCGCGATGCGGTTTGTGCGACCAATGCCAATGACAGTGACAGCGCCGATCATCCCGCCAGGTGCGCGAAATGCGCGACGCCCGGCGCTTCGTGCGAAACGCGCAGCAATAGTTCGATCAACGCATAGCCGGTGGCGAAGAGCCAGGCGGGCATCGGAATGGGCGGAAACAGCAGCATCACCCGTCTGGGTGGAAAGATCAGCGCATAGGCGACGAGCGCGTCGAACACGCCCGCCGATGCGCCGATCGCCGGATAGGCGTCGCCTGTCGACGTCAGGCCCGCGAGCAACTGCGCGACACCGCCGCATAAGACGCTCGCGAGATAGAGTCGCAGGTTCTACCCGCCCCCAGCACGCGCTCGACCCCGCGCCAAACATGAACAAGCAGAGCATGTCGAACACAAGATGCGCGACGTTCGTATGCAGCGCACCGTAAGTCACGATTTGCCAAATGAGGAAAGCGGGGACGCTTTGCGTTGGCGTGATAAAGCGGCCACAACGCGATCCGGTCGATCGGCGAAACGGGGCTCGCCGCTTCGATTGCAAATGCAAGCACGTTCAGCGCAATCAGGAAGCGTGTCATGGCTCTGGGCTTACGGGAGTGGGACCTGCGGATAAAACTGGTATCAGAATAATGCTGAGAAGTCCCGCATGCTTGATCTGTATCAGTCCCATTGTCTGCCCGCGGGACGAAGCTTCTCTCTGGTGGCGCGAGCCACGATTCAGATCGAGGAGATGCGCGATGAAATCAGACCGCCAGTTGAGAAAGCAAGTCGAGGATGAACTCGAGTGGGACCCCGCGGTGACAGCGACGGACATCGGGGTGGAAGTGACGGACCGGGTGGTCACGCTTTCCGGCCATCCTCCAAGCTACGCTGAGAAGCTCGCCGCCGAAAAGGCGGCGCATCGTGTGGCGGGCGTGAAGGCTGTCGTGGTGGACATGCAGGTCCGGCTGCCGCAGAAGGACGAACGCACCGATGAAGACATTGCCAGTGCCGTACACGATATCGTGCACTGGACAGTCGGCCTGCCGGACGATTCGGTAAAGGTTCAGGTCGAAAAAGGGTGGGTCACGTTGACGGGCGCGGTGGACTGGGGATACCAGGCCCACATCGTCGCACGAGCGATCAGCCACATGCGCGGCGTGCGCGGCGTCGGCAACCGCATCGAAGTGCGTGGCCATGTCGCACCGCAAGACATCGGCGCACAGATCGCTCGCGCGATGCAGCGACATGCGGATCGCGAAGTCAAACACATCGGCATCGATGTCAAGGATGGCACGGTCACCCTGACGGGCAGAGTCGGCTCTTATGCTGAGCGCGCCGTCGCGAGGGGGGCTGCGTGGAGCGCGCCGGGGGTGCGAGCCGTGGTCGACGATCTCGTTGTCGAATGACATACCGCCTCTCGCCGCCGCGCCTTCTCGTGATGCGCGGCGGCGCAGGAAAAGGAGCTTGTGATGACCTTGTCGGGAAACGTGCAGGAAGCAGAATGGTCCGTGAACGTGCAGACGGAACCGGTTGAAGATGGCGGGTATCGGTCGACGATCCAGGTCCGACATTCATCGCCGGAAGGCGACTTCGAACATACCTTTCAGCACGGCAAAAAATTCAGCACGGAACGGGATGCCGTGCTGGACGGATTGCGCGAGGGAATGACGTGGATCGGGCTGAAGATGGCACGAACCATCAAGGTGTAAAAACTGAACGTGCTTTTGGCAGATTGACGCAGGTCAATTGTTCGAATCCGTGCACGCGTAACGTAGGCACGGGTCACTGGCAGGATCAATCGAACGACGATGGCAACGCTTCCTCTGACGACCGACGAAAAGCTACAACCATTGCCGGAACATACGGCTCGGCTCACGACGCCTACCGCTGCGTCCCACGTTTTTCGAGGCGATACACGGGGCGACGCCCAGACCGGTTGTCACGGGGAAGGGAGATCTCACCCCGTGCTTTCGCGCGACCTTCTTGATCGCGCCGCGCATGCCGGAGTCGCTGCCCTGACGGGCGGCCTGTCCCCGACGTCTGTGGCGCTTGCCATCATGGATTGGACGCTGCACATGGCCGTTGCGCCGGGCAAGCTACTGGAGCTTTCGACCGCGGCTGCATTGGCGGGCGCCGAGGTTTCACACGACGCCATGCGCGCAACCGTCGCTGAGCCCAGGCGGGAGCACGCGCCCGGCGATCCGCGCTTCGCCGGTGACGATTGGGCGGCGTGGCCGTTTCATGTGTATCGCGACGGCTTTCTCCGGCTCCAACACTGGTGGGAGTCTGCAACGACGGCGATACCGGGCGTCGAAAGACATCACGAAGAACTGGTGCGCTTCCTGGCTCGCCAATGGCTGGATGCGTGCTCGCCCAGCAACTTTGTCGCTACCAATCCAGTGGTGCAACGGGCAGCGTGGTCGAGCGGCGGGACGAGCTTCGTCACGGGCGCATTGCACTGGCTTGCAGACCTGCGTGACCTTGTGCACGGCGGTCCGGGCGGCGAGCACGCCTACCCGTCGGAATGGCAGCCAGGCAAACACGTCGCCATCACTCCGGGCAAAGTGATCTGGCGCAGCGAGTTGTGTGAATTGCTGCAGTACGCACCGACGACACTGACGGTCGCAGCAGAGCCAATCCTGATCGTGCCGTCGTGGATCATGAAGTACTACATTCTCGATCTTCAGCCACATGATTCACTGATCCGCTATCTCGTCGACGCTGGCTATACCGTCTACACGATTTCGTGGCGCAATCCCGGCGAGGCGTTCCGTGACGTCGGACTGGAAGCGTATCTGCAGGAAGGATTGCTCGCAGCTCTTGCGCAAGTGCGCGAGCGTGACGCCCAGCAGGTGCACATGGTTGGCTATTGTCTTGGCGGAACCTTGCTCGCGATCGCGGCGGCGGCGCTCGTTCGCGACGGCAGAGGCGACGAACTGAAAACCGTGACGCTGCTCGCCGCTCAGACGGACTTCACCGAACCCGGCGAACTCGGCCTTTTCATCGACGCCAGTGAACTCGCGGCGCTCGATGCGCTAATGTGGCGCCAAGGTTATCTCGATGGGGCGCAGATGTCGGCGGCATTCCAGTTGCTCAAGTCACGGGATCTGATCTGGTCGCGGATGATGAGCGAGTATCTGCTCGGCCGCCGTTCGCAGCCAAACGACCTGATGGCATGGAACGCCGATACGACGCGCCTGCCGTACCGGATGCACAGCGAGTATCTGACCTCGCTGTTTCTCGACAACGATCTCGCGGAAGGGCGATACTGCGTCGGCGGACGGCCTGTTGCGCTGTCCGATATCGAGGCACCCATGTTCGTCGTCGGCACCGAGCGGGATCATGTCTCGCCCTGGCGCTCCGTTTACAAGCTGCACCTGCTCACACACAACGAACTGACGTTTCTGCTGACGGCGGGTGGGCACAACGCCGGCATCGTGTCGCAGCCGGGTCACCCGGATCGCTATTACCGCTGCGCGACGCGAGCGGCGGGAGAGCCGTATCGCGGCAGACAGGAGTTCCTCGCAGCCAACGAACCTGTCGATGGCTCATGGTGGCCGAGGTGGAATGCGTGGCTGCGCGAGCATTCGGACGGCGAGGCGCCTGGGCGCACGATCGTCGACGGACTGGACGATGCACCGGGCACCTACGTGTTCGAACGATAACTGCGCGACGGGGCGGGCAGACTCGACAGCCATTGCAACAGTTCGCGGTAGTCGGCATGCGCGGACAGCGGCGAGCGCGGCGCCGCGTGTACCAGCCGCGACCGTTGAACCCGTTGCGCACGAGTAGCGGCAGATAACAGCTGTGATCGATGTGCGCATGCGTGAGTATCACCGTGTGGATGGAATCGGCGGCCACAGGCAGCGGGGCCAGTTGCGCATCCGCAGGTTCTTGACGCCCTGAAATAGACCGCGATCTGCGGGGACTGCTGCGCATCGACGTCGGACCGGCCGCTTGAGTGAGCCCATGAGACGCGACGAAACGGCAACCGGCAAGCCTCCGCCGGTGAGGAAGGCGCCTTAGTAGCTGGGGCGCCGTCTCACCGGCCGTGCTGTCACGTCGTGGCAGCCATTGCTGCGCAGTCGCGCACGAGTAAAACGGGAGTGTCGGCAAGCCGCACAGTGCGGGCCGCTACGCTACCGACAAGCCATCGTTCGAAGCCTCGCCGGCCATGAGTGCCGAGAACGAGCAGTTCGCCTTTCCAGTCCTGAACGTCGCGTACGATGGCGTGAGGGACGTCATCCCGGCTTTTACGTGTCTTGATCAGTGCCGTCTCCGCGTAGCGCCCCCGTTCGGCGCAGATGCGCGCTGCGCGCTCAAGGACAGTGCAGCCCTCCTCGAGATAGACATTTTCCAGCAGGTCGATGGCCGCGCCATCCATCACGTGGCTCGCTCGATCCACGACATAGATCGCACGCAATTGGGTATCCGGGGTCGCCAGTTGAAGGCCCGTTCGCAACCCCACGATAGAACAGGCGCTGCCGTCCAGGGCGAAAGCCATGCGTTGAGCGGGTTTGTCCGTCGGAACGCGACTGTCCTGCGGAACCAGCAGCAACGAGCAGCTTGCGCGGCGCGCAACAGGTTCGGACACCGTGCCTTCGACCCAGCGCAGCAGGCCCCGATGGTGCCGCATGCCCATCATGATGAGGTCCGCGTGCCAGTGTGACGCGGTATCGAGTAATGCGTCAGCAATGTTCCCGCGGTGCACGGAAAGATCGACCAGGCCGGATTCGAGCTTCGTCCCGGCAAACATAGCCTCGATCCTGGCGAGCGCTGCGCGCGAATCGGCCACGATTTCGTCCCTCGCAGACGCGAGAAAGTTTTGCGTGGTTGCGCCGAGTGGAAGTCGCGTGCGCGGATTCTGCGCAACCGTGACGACCCGGATCGTCGCGCGACCGGCGAACAGGGCCTTCGCGTACTCGGCTGCGCGTGTCGTTGCTTCTGAATCGTCGATCGCCAGCATCACGCGCCGGAACGCGCGCCCGGCCGTTGACTCCACGCTGGATGCTTGCGCCATGGTGTTTCTCCGTATCGGGCGAAAGGTTGATCCTGATTCTCCATCGAAAAACGCGCTTCCGATTGATCGACGTCAAGCCACCCGGACGCGTCCTTATAGCGCGACGCACGCGTGGCACAGCAACCTGCTTGACTTCGATCAACTGCGCGGGATGCACACGGATTAGGCTGACCGTGTGAACCGTGCGTTCAGTTCGCGAACTGAAGCACTTCAGGAGGAGCGTTGCCATGAAACCGGACAGTCAACTGCGTCGCGAAGTGGAGGAAGAACTGGCGAACAATCCGGCTATCGATGCGAACCGGATTGGCGTTGCCGTCGCGGATGGCATCGTTACGCTCAGCGGGCACGTTTCGGACTATGCGCAGAAGCTCGCCGCCGAACGATCCGCGCTGCGGATTGCTGGCGTGGTCGCGGTCGTTGCGCATATGGACGTGACGCTGCATCAAACCGATCAAAGAACGGACGAAGACATTGCATTGAGCGTGCGCGCCGTGCTCGACTGGATATCGGGTCTTGAAGAAGACGCGATCAGGATCAAGGTCGAAAAAGGCTGGGTGACGTTGAGCGGTAGCGTCAAGAACGGTTACCGCAGCCATATTGCGGAGAAACACATCGGGCACATGCGCGGTGTCACGGGCATCACGAACAACATCAGGATATCGGGTAGCGCTTCGCCTACCGATATCGAGTACAACATCCGCAAGGCCATTCAGCGTCATACCGAGCGCGAAATGAAGCATATCGAGGTTCAGGTAGACGGGGGCAACGTCACCCTGTCCGGACACCTCAGCTCGACGGCTGAACGCGCGATCGTGTGGGGCGCAGCGCGCGCCACGTCGGGTGTGAAAGCCGTCGTGGATCGGCTCGTGATTGATTGACAGAACGCTGGCGCAATCACGCGGCGGACATGATGTAACAGGCAATGATTGGAGGCACAAATGAACTGGTTGACGGAATACTTCGCGCAAGGAACTCGCACGTTGAATCTTTCGTTGTGGGCATATTCACCGGCTGTCATGGGTCCGGATGGACCGATCGTGCAGCCTGCCGCGTTGTGCGCCCCGTATCCTGGTATCGAACTCGTGTTCTCTCCCGCGGGAAAAACCCGGCACGGCGATAGAACCTACGAGCTTCCAGCACGATACGACAGCACGGGTCCGATGAAAGCGACAACTGCGGCTGCGGCAAAAGACCATGCGAACTTCTTTCGCGAGGTCTCCATTTTCGCGCCATCGCATCTGAACGGCGAAGCCGTCGTTGTGATCAACCATGCGTTCTCATTCACACCGCGATTTGCTGCAGACGGCACGCCCGGCTTCGTGGGACTGGCCATGCCGGATTCGGACGACTATTTCCGCGCCGGCCAGATGAAGCTTCCGTGGATGTTTGCCGGATACGTGAGTATCTGAGCGGACCGCAATACGCGTGAATCACGAGCGAGGAGTAGTCCATGAGCAGGAATGGAGCGGAGGTCATCTGGTTCGACGCGCTGCGCCGTACCGATGTGCCGACCGTGGGCGGTAAGAATGCGTCGCTGGGGGAGATGGTGGGCTGCCTCGTCGGCAAGGGCATTCGTGTTCCGCCCGGCTTTGCGACGACTGCCGACGCGTATTGGCAATTCATCGACGCCAACGGCTTGCGCGAAACCATCTCGACGGTGCTATCGGAGTTCCGTGCCAATCGACGCTCGCTTGTTGATACCGGGGAAACCATCCGCCGGGCAATCCTCCGGGGCGAATGGCCGGACAGCACGACGCGTGCCATTTGTGACGCGTATGGCGACCTCGCACGCCGCGTCGGCATCGACGATCCAGACGTCGCTGTACGCTCCAGCGCTACGGCCGAAGATCTGCCGGATGCGAGCTTCGCGGGGCAGCAGGAGACCTTGCTGGCCATTCGCGGCCCGCACGCGTTGATGGATGCGTGCCGCCGCTGCTATGCGTCGCTATTCACGGATCGCGCTATCAGTTACCGCGAGGCACGAGGCTTCGATCACATGAGAGTGGCACTCTCGATCGGCGTGCAGCAGATGGTACGCTCGGACCTTGGAGGGGCGGGCGTGGCATTTTCGATCGATACCGAAACCGGCTTCGACAAGATCGTCCTGATCAGCGCGGCATGGGGGCTCGGCGAGAACGTCGTGCAAGGTGCCGTCGATCCCGACGAGTATGAAGTGTTCAAACCGCTTCTGCACAACGAAGCCTTCGCGCCGATCATAGGCAAGAAGCGTGGCAGCAAGCTGAAAAAAATGGTGTACGCGAAAGGCGGCGCGCATCCGACGAAGAACGTGCCGACTTCGAAAGCCGAGCGCGCTGCGTTTGTTCTTTCCGATCGTGACGTGCTCACAATCGCGCGATGCGCGTGTGAAATCGAATCGCACTACGGGCGGCCGATGGACATCGAATGGGCAAAGGACGGCCTGGCAGGCGGCATCTTCATTGTTCAGGCGCGGCCCGAGACCGTCCAGTCGCGGCGCGAGTCAACCGCCATCAAGACTTTCCGGCTCGAGTCGGCGGGACGCGAACTCGTCACAGGCGTCAGCGTGGGCCAGGCGATCGCTACCGGGAACGTGTGCGTCATCGACAGTCCCGTCGAGCAGGACCGTTTTGTCGATGGCTCCGTTCTGGTGACAGCGGCAACAGATCCCGACTGGGTGCCCGTGATGCGGCGCGCGGCGGGCATCGTGACGGACCACGGCGGCCGCACGTCGCACGCTGCCATTGTGAGCCGCGAACTCGGCCTGCCGGCCATCGTCGGCACGGGCAACGCGACGCGGGTTTTGCACGACCAGCAGGAAGTGACGGTGTCCTGCGCGCAAGGGGAAGTCGGGCGCGTATTCGAAGGCATCGCGGACTATCAGGTCGAGGAGATCGACTTTGGGGCTATTCCGCATACCCGCACTCAGGTCATGCTGAATCTCGCCAACCCGGACGCCGCGCTGCGCTGGTGGCGCATGCCGGCGGACGGCATTGGACTGGCGCGGATGGAGTTCGTCATCAGCAATCACATCAAGATTCATCCGATGGCGCTCGCATGCTATGACCAGTTGAAGGATTCCGACGCCGCCCGGACTATCGCTGCGATGACGGAAGGGTATGACGACAAGACTGAATACTTCGTCGACCGGCTTGCCTGCGGACTCGGCCGCATAGCGGCTGTGTGTTATCCGCGTCCGGTGGTGGTGCGTCTGAGCGACTTCAAGACCAACGAATACGCGAATCTGATAGGGGGACAGGCTTTCGAGCCGGTCGAAGAAAATCCGATGCTCGGTTTTCGTGGCGCATCGCGCTATTACTCGCCGCGCTACGGGCCGGGCTTCGCACTCGAATGCCGCGCGCTGCGGCGTTTGCGATTGGAAACGGGGCTCGACAACGTGATCGTCATGGTGCCGTTCTGCCGGACACCGGATGAGGCGGATCGCGTCCTCGAGGCGATGGCGGCCAATGGCCTCAGGCGCGGCGAGAACGGTTTACAGATCTATGTGATGTGCGAGATTCCGGCGAACGTGATCTTGGCAGAAGCATTCGCACAGCGGTTCGACGGATTCTCGATCGGCAGCAACGATCTGACGCAGCTCACACTTGGAGTCGACCGCGACTCCGCTGAACTGGCATCGCTGTTCGACGAACGCAACGAAGCCGTGCGGTGGATGATTCGCGAGGTTATCGAACGGGCGCATCGTGCTGGCGCGAAAGTCAGCCTGTGTGGTGAAGCGCCGAGCGTACATCCCGAGTATGCAGGCTTCCTCGTGGAATGCGGCATCGATGCGATGTCGGTGAGTCCCGACAGCTTCATTGCCGTCAAGCGGCACGTCGCGCAAGCGGAAGCGCCGAATGGTTCGACGGGTGGCCAGCCGCGCAAATCGATGCTTTCTGAAATGGTGCGGTAGGGGCTTGCCATGATCGACGTTCTCACAGTCACACTCAATCCCGCGGTCGATTTATCGACGGCTGTCGACCGCATCGTCGACACACACAAGCTGCGATGCGAAGTCGCGCAGCGCGATCCGGGCGGTGGCGGAATCAACGTTGCGCGGGTGTTGCATCGCCTTGGCAGCGAATGCGTTGCACTGTTTGCCGCCGGTGGAGCGACGGGCCGCATCCTCAGCGATCTGCTCGATGGCGAGAACCTTCGCACCCAGCGCATCGACATAGAAGGCGAGACGCGGGAAAACTTCTCTGTCAAGGAGACGTCCACCCGTCGTGAATACCGCTTCGTGTTGCCTGGACCGGCTCTCGCGCCCTCGGAATGGAATGCATGTCTGCGCGGCGTGTCCGCTCATGTGGGCTCTGCGCGCTTCCTTGTCCTGAGCGGAAGCCTGCCTCCCGGTGCACCGCCGGACGCCTACGCACAGCTTGCCCGCGCGGCCACTGGTGCGCGGCCGAACATCCGGGTTGCCGTGGATGCGTCGGGCTCCACGCTCGCAGCGGCACTCGATGGCGGCCACGTCGACATTGTCAAGCCGAGTCTGAACGAACTGCGCGAATTGACGGCGCTGCCGCTGAACGATGTCGACGACCAGATCGATGCCGCCCGAATGTTGATCGCGCAACGCAAGGCGATGATGGTCGCGCTCACGTTAGCCGATAAAGGTGCAGTGCTCGCGACGCACGACGAAACATGGTTTATGCCTGCGTTGAAAACGGAAGTACGAAGTGCAATTGGCGCGGGAGACAGTTTCCTTGCCGGACTTATATGGGCACTCGATCACGGCGCCGTTGCCAGCGAGGCACTCGCCTATGCGACGGCTGCGGCTTCGGCTACGATGAGGCAAACAGGTACGCGGCTTTGCGATGCACGAGACGTGGCACGCTCATACGCAAAGGGGGACGGTGCTGTACCCACGCGAGCTAGCGCGCGCCCTCGCCACGCGCACGGGGAGTTGGCGCCGTCGAAGCAGTGAAGTGCTTTGCTACGAACGCTTCGATCCTCGTGACGCGCAATGCAACGTCTCGTGCCTGCACCGCACCTTACTACGTAGCTGAAAAGGATCAGGACCAGGGCCGGCCAATACGTCGATGGCAATGTTGTAAGTCCAGGCATCTTGCCGATGGCGCTAAAGGGGCAGGCTGACGCCCGCGATGGCAACTGCAATGCTAGTCGCAATCAGAGCCGAACTTGTTTGCCGTCTCGAACTGCGAATCGACGGGTGCCGTGCTGGCGTGCGCATTCTTTTCGCACGGCATCGATACCATCACTCCGATCATGATCGGGGCACGCGGATCGCCCAGAACATACGATGCCGTGGCAAGCACAAGGAGCAGCAGATCGAGGGGATTCAGCGTTCTGTTGATGAGTTCGCCGACGAGGGGGTGGTGCGTATCGTGGACGACCCGGTTCGGACCGGTGACTCGCAGGCGACGTACGGCTTCGTCAGCCGTGAGTCCGCCTGCTGTGCTGTTCATTCGCGCGAGTATCTCCTCCGTCGACCGTTGAGCGTGGTCTGCGAGGGAGACGGCATCGATTGTCCGCTGATGCACTGCGTCACGGGAAGAACGCCAGAGGCGCTCCCAAAGCGCGGGGAATGATCACACGCTGTGTGATTCGGCGGTCTGCATTGTGATGACGCTTTCGAGTCGTAGACAACCAGAGCCTGGTGCACGCGATCCGACAGCTATTGATCTGTGTCAATCACCATGAGAAGAAGGGCGCTCGCCGACCTGCACTGCAAGCGGGCAGACCGCGGCTCGTCAATGCAGCGACCCGTCGAGCAACAGGTTGCACACATCGGCGACGAAACGGTGGAGCGACGACAGCGAGCCCGTTACGCTGTGATAGCTTTCACGTCCGATCCGTCCATCGAGCATCACTTGCATGCCCGCGCGACGTGCTATGGCAAGGATAGTGTCGTCGGAAAGCACGCACGTCGGGGACTTCGTCGTGCTTTCGCTGGCGGCATGGCAGGACCGCTCGGAACGGCTTTCAGTACGCGCTTGTATGACCGCGACAGAGGATGACATGATCGTTCTCCGAATAGGCAGATTCAGTGCACATCGGTTTCGGCCCCACCTGAAGAGACTCGAAATCCACGATTGAAGTATCGACGGTCGCGGGCGTAACCGCTATCAGCGCGGGATGAACGTTGACTAGGATATGGTGGTCAGCTATCGGAATTTTCCTAGCGGAGCATGCAAGGCGCTTGCGCAAGATCACGGCGGTGCTTCATGGGCATCGTACCAGTCGACGATCGACTGCCATACGGCTTCAGCAGTCTCACGAAAAACAAGCAACCGCATGTCGTCCTGCGAGATCATTCCCTCGCTTATCATGAAGTCGAAATCGATTGTGCGTCTCCAGTAAGACTCTCCGACGAGAACCACAGGCAATGGCTTGATTTTCTGCGTTTGCAGCAGCGTCAGGACCTCGAACAACTCGTCGCAGGTGCCGAATCCACCGGGAAAGAACACAGCAGCGCGCGCGCGTTCCAGCAAATGAAGCTTGCGGATGGCGAAGTAATGCAGCTTGAAGCAGAGTTCCGGTGTGATATACGGATTCGGTGCCTGTTCGCGCGGCAAGGAAATATTCAAGCCGATACTCGGCGCGCCGGAATCAAAAGCTCCCCGATTTGCAGCTTCCATGATCCCGGGGCCGCCCCCCGTCACCAGCGCAAGTGATGACAGTGCACCGCTGCATCGTGCAGAACCGGCTATACGGCCCAGTTCTCGCGCAATGTCATAGTAACGGCTTCGTTCAAGTTGCGATTTCGCGACTTGCAGCGCGTGGTGTGCCTGCGGATCGTCGCATTCTTCTCGCAGCATGCGCCCGGCGTCTTCGACTCGTTGACGCGCGACAGACGACGCGGGGATACGGGTACTGCCGTATACCACAATCGTGTGGTCGATCGCGTGGCGCTGCAGCGCCTCCTCCGTTTTCCAGTAGTCGAGTTGCAAGCGGACGCCGCACATCTCGGGGCGTCTGAGGAATGCGAGGTCTTCGTCCGCCTGAAGATAGGTCGGACTTTCGATCAGGCCTTGCACGCGCGAGGCAAGCGCCGATGGGTAACCCGGACCGTTTTTCATAGGCTACGTAACGGATAGCGATGACGCGCGCGCACGCGGCGAGCGCTAAGTTGCATAAAGACGTCCCCAGCGGTGGGCCGGGTCGGGATCACCCCCAAGCGGCACTTTGCCGCCGGACACGCGCCGGCAGTTTTCTTCGTTTTGCGTTCATCCGTGCTGCGCGTGTGCAGGCGCGTCGCTACCGAGGGCCGCAGGATATAAGGTTGCTTCAGGCGAGCCGAGAAATCGAGGCTGCCCGGTACGCTGCGGCTTCTGTCTTTTCGCGCGATCCGTTCGGCAAGTCCCAGCAGGACGACAGCGCGCTTCGAGCGGCGCGCGTTCAACGAACCCGTAGTAAACGGTTGCCTTTCTTCCACGACAACATTTGCATGATGAATCTCGATGCGGCATTCGGACTTCGCGCCAGCCAGTTTGATCCAAGCGTCGTATGCGCCCGCGTGGCGGCGATGTCGCCGACAGCGAAAGCAGAATCGGGCAGGATCAGTGACGCGTTGATGCTGATATCGGGCGTCGATAGCGTGCATGATGAAATCACCTTCGCAGACTGCGAGATTCGACTTTCCGCGCTGTTCTGCGGTCTCGGATATCTATTAAGCGCGCTCCGTGCGTCGTGCCATTGACGCGTGTCAACGATTGAGGCGCGACCATCGCTGGTTATTGAAAATCCGTTCCCTGCATGCGTGTCCGAAAGCAGTCCGTCTAACGAGAATGTCCGATATATGAACTCGCTTGATATCGATCAACTTGAAGCGGCAGCGCTAGCCGAAGATTCACTTACGCGTTGACGGTTGTTCGAGGGCTGGACATCAGAATGCCTGCCGTTCACGCAACCCGCATGGAGGAAGCAAGAATGCGCGCAATCGACGTCATGACTACGTCCGTCATATTTGCACACCCTGATATGACGGTGCAGGAAGCAGCCAGAACGCTGGCTGAGCAACACATTAGCGGCATGCCTGTCGTCGATGAAAAAGGCGGGCTGGTCGGCATGATTACGGAAGGCGATCTGCTGCACCGCGCCGAGATCGGCACGGGGATGCCCAAGCGGGCCTGGTGGCTGGATCTTCTCGCGTCGACTCGCGAACTGGCGAGCGAATATGTAAGGGAGCATTCGCACAAGGTGAGTGATCTGATGACGACGGCCGTCGTTGTCGTCGACGAAGATACGTCCGTTGGCGAAATTGCGGAGTTGCTCGAACGCCATCGAATCAAGCGCGTGCCGGTCGTAAAGGACGGAAGGATTACCGGTCTGGTGAGCCGCGCGAATCTGATCCGCGCGCTCGCGAGCATTGTTGCCGCGCCGGACGCGGCGGCTTCAGCGGACGATCTGTCGATCCGGGACGGTATCGTGGCCGCCCTGAAGAACACGCGTTGGTCGCTGCCGCGCGAAAGTATTCTGGTGAAGAATGGCGTCGTGCACCTTTGGGGTGTCGTCACGAGCGATGAAGAGAGCGACGCTATTCGCGTGGCTGCCGAAAACGTGCCCGGGGTGAAAGAGGTGAACAGCCATATGGAGTATCCGGTGGCGCTCCCGGCGATGTAGACACGAGTGAAGCGAACCGTATCGCGATAGAACTCGGTGCGATGGAGACCCCCGATTCTTTAGCACCAACTGATCTTCAATCCAATGGGTCGCTCGCAGCCGGGCGCTTCGCCACGTCACACCGGGGCGGCGGATCGCGGCTTGGTCGAGATCAATGGCGGCGGGCTGGACGGCCGTACATTCGACGTAATCGCAAACAGGTCGCGCATGACTACGGCCTGTGAGGGAGAGCAAATGATGAATACATCATCCGTAACAGAAGCACCGGAAGCGACGGCTAATCAGATCCGCGCCATCATTGGGCCATTCGAAGACGACGTCGTGATGAAGATCATGCGCTTCAAGCCCACCGTCGACGACGTGAGCCGAGCCTATTCATGGCTCCGGTCCGACGAGTATCTGCAACGGCACCTCACGCACAACCTGCCTGCGCGGGCCGCTGATGTTTTCGGGGTTCTCGCAGATGAGTATCCGGAGCTCGGCGACCCTGTGCTGTGATGGCGTTCTGCCGTGCCGACGTACAGCCGTACAGCCGTACAGCCGTACAGCCGTACAGCCGTACAGCCCTTCCCGGCCGGTCGAATAACCAGACACAGCGTTGATGACGGGAGGCGCAGGTGAGCGGCGCGAGCGCACGAGGCATGGGCGATGAGAACCCCAGACCGGAAGTCAGTCTTTCCGGGGAGCACCGCTATCATTTCGCCATTGATATCGACGGCGAATTCGCCATCTTCACGCTCGACACGCATGGTCAGGTCGAGACATGGAATGCAGCCGCCGAACACATCACAGGGTATGGACCGGAGGACATCCTCGGCAAGCCGTTTTCGGTGCTTTATCCGGGCGGCTCGACTGACATGCCCGACCGGTCCGACATTCTCGCCAGAGCCGTAGCGACCGGGCAAGCGCGTTACGAGGGATGGTACGCGCGCAAAGACGGGACACGGTTCTGGGCGAGCGTACTCATTATTGCGCAAAAACGTGAGCAGGGCGACCTGGCTGGCTTCGCCGCAGTCGCGAACGATTTCTCGCAGCGACATCTGACCGAAGCACGACTTCGCAGAAGCGAGCAACGGCTGCAGGCGATGATCGACAGCGTCGAAGACTACGCGATCTTCATGTTGAGTCCGACAGGCGAGGTGACCTCCTGGAATACGGGAGCGCAGCGAATAAAAGGCTATTGCGCCGCCGAAATTATCGGGTGCCATTTTTCTGTCTTCTATCCGCCGGAGGCACGGGCGGCAGGTCTGCCCGAACGCATGCTCGAGACTGCGTCCCTACAGGGTCGCTCCGAAGCCGAAGGATGGCGCATCCGGCGCGACGGCTCGCGTTTCTGGGCGGACGCTATCATTACGCCGATCCGGGATGACAAGGGAGCGCTCCAGGGCTTCGCTAAAGTGACACGTGACCTAACGGAGCATAAGCGGCTGGAGCAACTCGAACATGTAGCCGGACTCGCTGCAGCGACTGAGCGGGCACGGGAAGAGGAAAAGAAGAGAATCGCTCGCGAATTGCATGACGACCTCGGTCAGCAGTTGACCGCCTTGAAGATGAGCGCCGTCATCCTGCAACAGGATGTCGAAGCCGGTCACTACACCTCGGCGACCGCCGCGAAGGCGCGCGGGCTGGTCAGGCAGACCGACGAGACGATGAGTGCGATCCGGCGCATCGCGTCGGATCTGCGTCCCACCATGCTGGACGATCTGGGATTGCTGCCCGCCATAGAGTGGCTGGCGGATGAGTTCAGCAAACGCTACGGGATCAAGGTGAACACCCGTCTGTCGGCGGGAGAACTCGATTTCAGCGATACGGCCGCCACCGCGATCTTTCGCATCGTTCAGGAGGCGCTGACCAATGTCGCGCGTCATGCATTCGCGACAGAAGTCGTCGTCACAATCGAGTCTAAAAACAACGAATGTGAAGTCCGGATCGATGACAACGGACGCGGCGCCGCTTTAGCGTCCGGTAACAAGCCGGACTCATTGGGCCTGCGAGGCATGCGCGAACGCGTCCGGCAACTCAACGGTGCTGCGTGGTTTGTGAACAGATCGGATGGAGGATTTCGTGTCGAGATAAAGTTCCCGATCGATACTATTGTCCGCCGCTGATAGAGGCTCCGTCGTAGCCCCATTGACTCAAATCAAACGAGCCACGCCGACTTGCTCCTATTGTAGCTTTGCCAGCGGCCGCTTTAGATTCACCTCCCGGCTGTCTGGTGTTGTTGCTGACATTGAAACCCCGCCAGTTGCGTAGCTGGAACCCTCGCGAAGGCGACGCCTGGCGGGTCTTTTTCCTCGGATGATCACCTGGCTGCTCCTTGCTTTCTCCCGCAGCTCACTACTGTGCATGGCCTGCCAACCGCGACACGGCGCAAGAAGTGCTGTAGCGGCTCAATCTCGCCGCACAGAAGCAGGTTGAGCGCATGGAGAATCGGAAGCAGCAAGGACAAGCCAACCCGGAGAGCGACACATGGGCATGCTCAGCGATTTCCTGCTGCACCGGCGAGCACCCTCGGATCCGGACAGAGAAACCAGGATCCACGACGCAGTCGCACGCGTGCTCGCAATGAATCCACGACTAAAAAGCGCGCGTCGACACGAGGCGCGTCTTGCTCAATCGCTGAAGACGGCACTCAGCTACACGGACGATCTCGTCGCATCCTTGCCGCCCGTGCGCGATGCCAATGCCGAAGCGTGGTCGTTGGACCCGGTGATGCGTTCATTTTTCGCCACGCCTGGCGATCTGGCAGAAGCTTTTAGCCGCTCGGAAGCATTACGCGCGCTGTTCGAGCGCGACGCTGGATTGACGGACGCGTATGCCGTCCTTGGCATGGCACTGACCGAGCGGCACATATTGGGCGTTGCGCTCGAGGGCGATTCGATCCGTCACGACGTGCCGCAAACTACACTGTGTTTCAGTGATCATCGTGTCAGAATTTGCGGCAGTTCAGAGAAGGCGTTACGTACCGAAATCGGAAGCAGGCTGATCGATCAGCTGGCACTGGCTGGTTTCGAACGTCTTGCGGCAAACCGGCGCGATCTGGCAAATCAGTCGAGAGCCCTCGTCGACAAACGCATTGCCTTGCTCGAAAGCCGGGGCGCGGGCTTGCGTGACGTTGTCGGTGAACCTGCGATCACCGCGCCGGATGAACTGGCTCGGGTCCAGACAGAGATCGAGAACAACTCACGTGCGCTTGCGAAACTCAGAGTGCCGGAGCAATCGCTCGAACTCGAACTGGAGTGTGTTTGCAACGTGTTCCAGAATCCAGCCGATCATCTGCACATGAAGAGCAGGCACGTGAGGATCGATTCAATGAATGTCGTACAAGCGCCGGATAGCAAGGCCGGGACGAATATCGAATTTCATTTCGCCCGCATTCCCGGCAAGCGGGCCACAATCCGGTCATTCGTGCTGGTCAGATTTCCGCGCCGTGAACTGTTACCCGGCGGGCTTGTCATCGATGCTGCGATGCAGGCCCTGTGAAAAGCCGTAGCGCTAGCGAGCCGATCCGGGAATCGAAATCGCCCGGAACGAATGACCGCCGCCCGGGTGGCGCCCGGGACGCTCGCTATGACCGTGATCATGTCGACACGTGCCTTGTGCGGCTTGCCTGCGGCCGGTTAAACGCCATACTTGATGGTTTCGGCGTTCATCGTGTGTCTCCGGCCATCAAAGCGTGAGAAAACCCTTATAAAGTCCAAATGCCGCAATGAGTGCACCTGCCACGACCGCCGCGAAGACAAGCTTCTCGACGAGCGTGAATACGGGTTGCCCGGTCTCGCGCTTCGCCTTGGCAAAAAGCACGGCGCCTGGCGCATATAAAAGCGCTGACAACAACACGTACTTTAGTCCGCCGGCGTAGAGCAGCCACACGGCATAGATCACGGCGATGGCTGCAACCAGCAGGTCCTTGTTGCGCTGCGCGGGCTCCTGCTCGTACGTATCACGGCGCCAGGCAACGAGCAACGCATAGGCTGCCGACCAGAAGTACGGCAACAGGATCATCGAGGTCGCCAGATAAATGAGCGAAAGATAGGTTCCTTTCGAAAAAAGCGTGATGAGCAGGAATGCCTGTGTCAGACCATTGGTGAGCCAAAGCGCGTTAGCTGGAACCTTCTTCGCATTCTCCTTGCGCACGAAGCTCGGCATCGTGTTGTCCCGCGCGGCCGAAAAGATGATCTCGGCGCACAGCAGAACCCACGAGAGGAGGGCGCCCAGCAGTGAAATCACGAGGCCGACGCTGATGAGAATGGCGCCCCAGTGGCCCACGACATGCTCGAGTACGCCAGCCATCGACGGGTTTTGCAGCGCGGCAAGCTCCGGCCGCGCCATGATTCCGAGCGACAACACGTTGACGAGCACCAGCACGAGCAGCACGCCGATGAATCCCATAATCGTCGCTTTGCCAACATCGGTCCGTTTCTCTGCGCGTGCGGAGAAGATGCTCGCGCCTTCGATACCGATGAAAACCCAGACTGTCACGAGCATCGAGCCTCGAACCTGGTTCGCCACGCCGCCGAGCTTTGGCGTATTCAGGCCGAAGAAGTCCGTGGTAAAAAAGTGTGCGTTGAACGCAAACGTGCAGATCACGATAAACAGAACGATCGGCACAATCTTCGCGACTGTCGTGATCATGTTCACGAACGCGGCTTCCTTGATGCCCTGCAGGACGAGGAAATGAACGCCCCACAGCAACACGGAGGCACAGGCGATCGCGACGGGTGTGTTGCCTTCGCCGAAGACGGGGAAGAAATATCCGAAAGTACCGAACAGCAGGACGAAGTAGCCTACGTTTCCGAGCCAGGCGCTGATCCAGTATCCCCACGCCGACGAGAAACCCATATAGTCGCCGAACCCCTGCTTTGCATAGATATAGACCCCACCGTCCAGATCGGGCTTGCGGTTCGCGAGCGTCTGGAACACGAACGCCAGCGTCAACATGCCTACGGCGGTGATCGCCCATCCGATCAGCACCGCTCCCGCTCCGGCACTGACAGCCATGTTTTGCGGCAATGAGAAGATGCCGCCACCGATCATCGATCCCACGACGAGAGCAGTCAGCGCGCCGAGATGCAACTTTGGAGCGACCGCGGACGTGGTTGACGGACCTGTTTTCGAGTCGGATCTGGGTTGAGATACGGAATCTGACATGTCACCTCTCCTTTACCTGTTAGAGTCCGGGCGACGATGCGACCGGACGGACTCATCACGCGTATCAGCATAGAAACGCTCGAAGCTTCTCAGTTGACCTTCATCAAAGGAGGTTCCGTATTTCCGCACTCCGGCATCGCGGCGAAGAAAGCAGCCAAAGTGAATCGCGAGACGTGGATAAAGGTGCTTCAGTGGTTGAACCATCGATATTGAAGTGTCAGGGAGACCGACTTGTAGTTTCCTCCGGCCCTGACCATGAACCCGTTTGACACGGCAAGTTTGGCAGACCAGTCGCGCCTGATCGGAAGCGAGAGCGTGAGGCCGTAGCGTGCATTCTTTTGCGCGTCGTCGTTGATGGCTCCGTTGACCGACGTCGCGCCGCCGGTGTAGAAGCCTGCGTCGGCGGCCAGCCACAAGCCGGGGCGAAACGTGTATCCGCCGTGCAGCTGGAGCACGCCGAGTGGTGCCTGGCTTCGTCGCCTGTTACCGAGAAACGACGTGTTGTCGGTGAAAAACCAGACGCCCGCCGTGGCTTCAGCGAACCAGTTTCCTAGCGGCTGCGAAACGCCTACCTCTGGTTTGAACGCCCACCGGTTGCTTCCGAGATTGACGAGATGCGCGGGTTCGTACTGCCCCGTTGGCGCGATGATCGTCAGGCTCGTGCCGACGACGGTGTCCGGTGTGCGACCCGCGAATTCTTCGGGTGTCAGCGCGGGACCACCCAGAAGATCGACCGAAAGCCTCAGACGGAGATCGCCGAGGCCCGCGCGATGAACCTGATTCGGTGCGTCGAACACGTTACCGGAGATGGAACCGCTGATAAACGGAGCGAGCAGGCCAACGGAGGCCGCATGACCGGCAAGGTTGAATACGTGCACGTATCCAATGGATGCTGAATTGATTCTTGCGTGGACATCACTGATGGGAAGTGATGGATCCACCAGAACCTGACCACCCAGCCACGCATACGTGAGCCCGATAAAGTTCGTGCCAACAGGTGCGGGCGAATACGCGCGCGGCTCAAGTTCTTGAGTCGCTCCCTTCATGACGGTCAAATAGAGGCACGCACCGACAAGCGCTGCGCGCCAGTTGCACGTGGCAGGAAATGGTACCTCCATAGCGGGTCCTGAGCGTGACTGCGCCGGGAAGCGACGCTCAGCTGACGTCGTCGACCCAGGGTAAGTGCAGTTCGATACCGGCAGCATTGATTCGATGCTGAGTCCATCACGAGGAAATCCGCGCCCATGGTGCGTCTTGGGGCCTTCGAAGCGTTGACCTTGATCAACTTGCCGGGTTGTTGCCCGGGTATCGTGAATCTCATACGGAAGTGGCGACGTTTGATTCCGTTCAGGAGCGACATGATGGACAAGGCCGTTTCGCACAAGGCAGCGCGTGATGCGGACGCGACGCGCGTTTCATATCGGACCCCCGATGAGAGGGCGGCGCAAGGGCGGCTGGTGCGTGATGCAGTGCCAAGATCGTCGCAAGCAGGGTGGAAGGCACCTGAACGACGCCAGGACCCGTTGGAGCTTCTCGACTTGTCCAACGAAGGTCGATTGCCGAGCCTGGTGCCGATTCGCTTCGGACGAATGTCTGCCTGTCCGTTCGCTTTTTACCGTGGGGCCGCCATTGTGATGGCGGCCGACCTCGCTGGAACGCCCACGAGCGGATTGCGCGTGCAGGCGTGTGGTGACGCTCACCTGATGAACTTCGGTGGCTTCGCGACGCCTGAGCGCAATGTGATCTTCGATATCAACGACCTCGACGAAACGCTTCCGGCGCCGTTCGAATGGGATCTGAAACGCCTCGCAACGAGCGTCGTGATCGCGGGGCAGCATCTGGAATTGCCATATAGCGATGCGACCCGCGCGGCAACGGATCTCGTGCGCGAATACCGTGAGCGCATGCATGACTATTCGTCCATGCGCGCGCTGGACGTCTGGTACGACAAAATCGATCTTCAGAAGTATCAGGACCGCAGTGGCGATCCCGCTGTCATTGAAGCAGTCCGCAAGCGCATCGCGCAGCGGCTCGAAGTGGAGCGCGGCAAGACCGTGCCTGATCATTTATATCCAAAGCTGGTTTCGGAAGAAGGCGGGCGACCCCATATCAAGGACGAGCCGCCGCTGATCTTCCATCCGACTGAAGACGTGGCGCCAGGCCTTCATTCGGGTTACTCAGACGCAATCGCTTCATATCGCAAGAGCCTTGCTGAGCACGTGCGCGTGCTGTTCGACAGATATGAGTTCGTCGACCTTGCGTTGAAGGTGGTCGGTGTCGGCAGTGTCGGCACGGTGTGCGGCGTCGGCCTGTTCATGGCATCTGACAACGACCCACTCTTCCTGCAGGTTAAGGAGGCACGGAAGTCGGTGCTCGAACCGTATGCGGGAAAAAGCCTGCATGCGAATCAGGGGGAGCGGATCATCGCAGGCCAGCGCATCATGCAGGCGGCCAGCGATGTATTTCTCGGCTGGAGCCGCGGATCAGGTGGCCGGGACTTCTACATCCGCCAACTGCGCGATATGAAGATGTCGGTGGTCATCGAATCGCTGGATGTGGGGTTGCTCAGGCAATACGCGCGCATGTGTGCGCATGCGCTCGCGCGCGCACACGCGCGTTCTGGCGATGCTGCAATGATCGCCGGTTATATGGGATCGGGTCAAACGTTCGATGACGCGATCACCGAATTTGCGACCGATTATGCCTCTCAAAACCGGCGTGACTATCGCGCGTTCATTCAGGCCATTCGCGAAGGCCGGATCCAGGCGACCGCAATAGAGTAGCGGTGCCCCAACATCGTGGCACGGAGACACGCATCCTTCGTCGAATCGTGGTGCGGAAGCTGGATTGGTGGAGGCATTTCATGTGGACGTTTTCTTCTGCGATTCACACGGCCATAGCGAGATCGCTACTGTGCCTGGCTATTGTCGTTCCGCTCGAAGGATTGACGCAGCCCGCTCGTTCTGTTGCACCGGCCGACCTGACGACGCCTGCTGAGCGTGCCGGATTCTGTACGAAAATGCGCGACGCGCAGACCCATGCGGAACGCCAGGCAATCGCACAACAATGGCACGATCTGCTGGTTTCGCGTGCGAAAGAGCGGGGCGTCGACTTACCCGGCTACATGGGTAGTCATCACTCGATGATGGGCTATGACGACGGCATGCCAATGGGCATGGCGATGGGCTCGGCATGTGCCCATATGGGAATGGATACGCCGCTTTCCTCCGAAACGGGAGAGCCGGCCGTCGCTCGCAGTCTGGGTATCGCGTATATAACGGGTGGCGTGGGCGCCGAGGAAGCAGCCGCGATGCGTGCGCTAGCGTCCCACTACAGCTTGCGTGCGCGCTTCACCGCGAATGGCGGCGAATTCGTCTCCGATGTGGACGTGCGCATATTGACCAGCGATGGCCGTTTGATCTTCACGGCCGTTTCGGATGGTCCATATCTGTACGCGCGAGTTCCACCGGGACGATACCGGCTCGTCGCAAAGCTGGACGGACTCGAACGCTCCCGCAATGTCGATATTCCCACTCGCGGCGGCATCACCGTGTTATTGACGTGGCCCCGCATGCGAACCGCTACGGGCGGTTAAGGCATCGTTTGATACGGGCTCGAAACGGGCTGGCCGGCACGATTGAATGCCGCATGGAACGCCCGGAAGGAGGGTTACATGGATAACCAACAGGTCTCCGGCATCCCTACGGAAATCGAGACACCCGCTACCGGCTGGCGCGCGATATTTCCGCCGGCACAGTGGCTATACCACTATCAATGGCGCTGGCTTTCCTCCGATGCGGTTGCCGGTGTGACGCTCGCTGCCTACGGCATACCCGTGTCGCTGGCCTATGCAACGCTGGCGGGGTTGCCCCCGCAATACGGCATCTACTGCTACCTGGCTGGCGGTCTGTTCTACGCGGTATTCGGATCGTCGAGGCAACTGGCCATCGGTCCCACGTCCGCGATCTCCATGCTCATCGGTGTGACCGTCGCGGACATGGCAGGCGGGGACCCTGCGAGATTCGCGTCCATTGCGGCCCTGACTGCGGTGATGATCGCTGTGATGTGCGTGGTCGCGTGGATTCTTCGACTGAGTTCTCTCGTGAACTTCATCAGCGAGACGATACTGCTCGGCTTCAAAGCGGGCGCGGCGCTGACTATTGCATTGACGCAATTGCCCAAGCTCTTCGGTATCAAGGGAGGCGGCGAGCAGTTCTTCGAGCGTGTCACGGTTCTCGTCGGACAGCTTCCCAATACGCAACTGGTCGTACTGGCCTTCGGTATCGGTGCGCTCGCTCTTCTGCTATTGGGTGAAAAGTTTCTTCCCGGCCGGCCTGTTGCTTTGCTTGTCGTGCTGCTATCGATCGTATTGCTGACGGTGACGCCGCTCCGTGAGATGGGTTTCAAGGTGGTCGGTACATTGCCTCGCGGTTTGCCGGAGTTTCATCTTCCAGCACTGCGCGTGCGCGACGTCGACGGCATCATCCCGCTGGCCTTCGCATGCCTGTTGCTGTCATATGTCGAGAGCGTTTCCGCCGCGCGGGCTATTGCACATAAGAACGGCTACGAGATCGATCCGCGACAGGAACTGCTGGGGTTGGGTGCGGCCAATCTCGCGGTCGGGTTATTCCATGGCTATCCGGTAGCCGGTGGTCTGTCGCAATCTTCCGTCAACGATAAGGCGGGCGCGAAGACACCGCTTTCGCTCGTGTTCGCTTCAGTCGCAATCGGTTTGTGCTTGCTGTTCTTGACGGGGCTGCTCACCAATCTGCCCAATGTGGTACTTGCCGCAATCGTGCTCGTGGCGGTCAAGGGACTGGTGGACATCCGCGAGTTGGGTCATGTATGGCGTGTGAGCCGCTATGAGTTTCTCGTGTCGATGGTCGCATTCGTCGCAGTGCTGCAGTTTGGCATCCTGAAGGGTGTGATATTCGCGGTTCTCGCCTCGATGCTGCTGCTCATCCGCCGCGCTGCCCATCCTCACGTAGCGATGCTGGGACGCATTCCAGGCACACAACTCTATTCGGATGTCGAACGTCACCCCGATAACGAGAGCGTGCCGGGGGTCTTGATGTTTCGTGTGGAGGCGTCGCTGCTTTACTTCAACACCGAACATGTCCTGGCGACGGTATGGAAGAACATCCGTTCGAGCGCGAGTCCTGTCAAGCTGGTCATCTGCGACCTGTCCAGTTCTCCTGCCGTCGATATTGCGGGCGCGCGGATGCTGGCGGCACTGCAAGCGGATCTCGCGAAAGCAGGCATGCGTCTGCGGATCGTGTCAGCACACGCGGATGCGCGCGACATTTTGCGCGCCGAGGGACTCGAGGAGCGGGTAGGTCATCTTGGGCGGCGCATGACTGTGAGCGACGTAGTCGAAGCGTTCCTGCGAGGCACCGACCCATCAGTCGTTGCGGTGAAGGACGAAGGAAAAGGGACGTTTCTGGACGCCACCAGGCTCGCATGAACCTTGGAGCGCGCGTACATTGGGGCTCGATGTGCCCGTGTCGCAACTGGACAGGGAGATTTGGCATGGCCTGGAACCGACGATACAGCGTGATCAGCTATGTTCGCTCCTCGCTGTGGATCGTGCCCATTCTTGCGGTGATTGCCGGCATTGCGTTGAAGCGCATTGCCGAGTATGTGGGTACTTGGCTGGCTACCTACCATGCATATGATCTCCAGAGCGGATTCCTTGCCGTCAATGCCGACGAGGCTCATTCGATTCTCGACCGGATATTCACGCTGAACCTCTCCTGTCTGGTATTCAGTTTCGGTTCTTTGCTCGTCGCCATTCAGGTGGCAGGTGGACAATACACGCCACGCATCATTGCCACGACGCTGCTGCGCGATAACGTCATCCGGTGGATCGTAGGACTCTTTGTTTTTTCGCTTCTGTGGACGCACAGGACGATGGCGGAGCTAGGCCAGTCCGTGATTGTGCCGCAACTGCAGGTGTTTCTTGCCACGGTTATCGGACTTGCCTCGCTGGTCGCATTCATACTGCTGATCGATTACTCGGCGCGGTTGCTGCGCCCGGTCAGCCTGATAGGGCGCGTGGCCGATCAAGGCTTCGCGGTCATCCGTCACATTTATCCGTGCACACTCGATGAAGACGGGCGCCAGGGAGTTCCAGCCACACAGGCCTTCGGGCATACCGCGATACCAGCGTGGGCCTCGGCAGCAGATGGCGATCGTGCGTTGAAGGACGGTGTGCAGGGTCGGCGAATGATCCCTTACCGGGGACACTCCGGGGTCGTCCTTGCGGCGAATCTGCACGGGCTGGCTCGGGAGGCCGAGCGTCTCGATTGCCTCATTGAGTTCGCAGTTCAGGTTGGCGATTTCATCGCAACGGACGAACCGCTGTTTTATCTGCACGTTGGGAGCGTCGCGATCGGCGAAACCGACGAGCGCAGGTTACAGAGCCTCGTTGCCCTCGGTACGGAAAGAACCATGGAGCAGGATCCAATGTTCGCGTTTAGGATCGAGGTCGATATCGCACTGAAAGCTTTATCTCCCGCTATCAACGATCCTACGACAGCCGTGCTGGCTATCGATCAGTTGCACAGGCTGCTGCGCGTGGTCGGCAAACGATCGCTTGCCGATCGAACGGTAAGGGACGGCCGAGGTGAGGCCCGCGTGCTTTTTCGCACCCCCCAATGGCGCGACTACGTGCACATCAGTATCAGGGAAATACGGCAATGCGGCGCCGGCAGCATGCAAATCGACAGACGTTTGCGCGCAATGATCGAAAACCTGATGAAAACGCTGACGGTGTCGCGCCATGAGGCGTTGCGCCGTGAACTGGAGCTGCTAGATGCCGCGATCATGCGAGAGCACATGTTCGAGGAGGACAGGGCGCTAGCGAGGATTCCCGACACCCAAGGGCTGGGGGGTGCATCGGAATGCGTCACTCCAATGACATCGGCAATCGACATCGAACAGAAGCAAATGACAGACGCCAGCCAGGGGCAGGTTCCGTAAGCATGGGGGCTAACCTAGAGCATGATCTCCTCGCCCCGTGCGAGGCCACCCCTGATCTTTTAACCGGGAGAACATTTTCATGAGCGTTCAATGGATTATCAAATCTTTCATCGCCATAGTTGCGCTGTCGGCGGCGATGGGAACAGCGGTCGACGCCTTGGGTCAAGAGCCCAAGCCGACCGACTCGACACAATCGACGCAATTTTCCGGGACTAGTGTGGTCCACACGAAAGCCGTCATCTTCGGGATTGATGTCGAGCGAAATAGCATCACTCTTCTTCAAGACAGCGGTGACCCGGTCGACGTGCAAGTAGATCGGTCCGTAGGCGACGTCAGCACGCTAAAGACGGGCGATGAAGTCTCTATCACCTATCGCCGTGCGCTTCTCATTCGAGCGGGAAAGAGTCCGTCGAATGGAATTCGTGAGCGCATCGACAGTGGATTTAGCACCGCGCAGTCGGTAGCGTCGTCGCTGTCGATGCACAGAGTCCAGGCGTTGGTGACGGTCGAACAGATCGATCGTGCGAAGCATCAACTGACGTTGCGCGGTGCGACCGACACGGTGACGTTGGAAGCATCGTCCGATGGTCTTTTAAATGGGCTGAAGGTAGGTGACAGTGTGCGCGTCGATTTTGCCGAGGCCACGGCCATCCAGATATCGCACGGCGGCGTCCCGATACGGTAGCTGCCTGGAGAGACACGGCACGCTCATCTTCGATTTCAACAAGTGCGGCGTGCAGAGCGGTAATCATTGCATTGGGCGGGTAATCGACCTGCGAATAATAACTCGAAGAGTGCGGCTCGCAGAACCTGTAGATCGCGATGGGGTGACGACGCCGGGTTCGGAGGGTCACAAAGCTGCTGTATCGCGGCCGCCTTCGATGCAATATTTTTACCGGAGAACAAGGTGATCTTACGGTTTCTCACGCTCACGAGGAAGCACAGCTTGCTCGCCCTCGCATGGCTTGCGATTCTGCTTTCGTCGCATGCCAGCGCTGCTGTTCATCACGTTCCCGGCGCGGGCCCGCCCGACGTGGGGGCGGTTACGATAGCTCCGTCGATGCCTCGAGGCGACAGTCTCGACGATGTACTGGATCAAAACGGAATCGTTCCGGGATCTCAGAAAGCCCGTGTTCTGGCGGAGTGGGTCGACATGATCGTGCACGATCCCACTATTGGAGCGCGTATCCCAGGTGGAATGCATGCTCTCTTTCAGGTCTTTGTCGACGAGAGAAAACGGGAAGCGATGATGTCGAGCGGACTTGCGCGCCTGACGCCGAATGAACGTCTGGATTACCTGAAACTCTTTACACGTCTGCTCGATGAACTGGTTCCCGTGAACTGTTTTGAGCTTGTCGACATGCACGCAGTGATGAATCGCATCACGTTTTCCCAGATGTCCGATGAAGACGCAGCGCTCTATCTGAGGTTGCTTTACAGAGTGCTGGTGAGTAGCGTATCCGACATCACCGTGCGGCTTCCGACGCAGGCGGAGTACGACTCGGCTATCGAGGGACTGTCTCGGGCTATCGTCATGGAACTGGATGCGGACCCCGCAAGTATGGACCGTTATCAGCAATACGTAGTCCACCCGTCCGCGGCGACGCCGGCTGACGTGTGCTGGACGGCAAGAGTCACGCTGCATGCCATTGCCAGGATGTCCGAAACGGAGCGTGACTTTGTGCTGCTGCCCGCGATAAGCGGGTCGGCGATGGAGCCGTTCGAGGGAACGTCGGAGGACAAGCCAGCACAGGCGCCGCTTCCTTTACGAGAACAATCAACCGGCAAGGCGATACATTGAATCACGGTGCGGTTAAACCAGGGTTATTTGTGCATCTGGAGGCTTTGAAAAGCATGACGTGAATCAACTTCCCGAACGTCTATCCTCTTACGATGGGATACGAGATCGACGGGTTTTTGTCACTTACACATTCTCAAGGCGACACCTGTAACCGTGGTGGCTCGTTGGATGTGGTCTCTCTAGCAGACATCGCACATGGCCAGTCGACTCGCTCATTGCCCGTCGTCATGTAGCAGCGGGCGCGGAGGCAGTGCGCGGATTTCCTGTGTCTTGCGGCTGCGGACGCTGAACCTGATGTTGCCGATGCTACATACGAACCCTCGCAGCCGCACCGACACGACCCCTAACATGAAAGAGACACAACATGGAGTTCTTTCTTCTTGCCGCAATCTTCCTCACATCAAGTGGATTCCTGATTGGCGCAGCGGTGGCGCCGGACCCGCCGGGTGCAATCGAACAACCGGCAGTCAGGCTGTCCGTGGAGCAATCCACGACGACACGGCAGCCGCGTCCGCAAGTTTTGTCGAGACCGGGCTCAGCATCGGGACAACAGAACGCTGAACGACCGGGACAACCGCATAAACGCTTAGATGCTTGCGAGTGGTGCGACGGCTAGATGTAGGGCGAGTGAGGGGCTGTAAATGCCGATCGCCAATGCGCCGAGGGCACCTTCATTAAGGCGAAGACAGGCGATTCGCGCTATATGTGCCAGCGAATGTGCTGCCGCGGATGTAAGGACACGATCAGCGGCGGCATCGCGTATCTGTGAACGCCACGCTCATAGCCGGTCTCAGTTGTCGTTTCCATCTCAAGCATCGGCTTACCCGTAATCGAATTACCACAGTGACCGTGACGGCCGCTGCCCGCGATACCACACCGCTTTGCGTTGGAATGGCGCATTACCTTTCGTGGCTCGCGCGAATCGGCGGAATGCCGGCGGGCGATTCGGTACCCTGTCAGGATAGCAGCGACACCAAGTATGCCGTGACTGCGGAGAACAGCAGGCGGTCGGGGTACCGGTCTGCCATGGGTCGTACTTTAAATTGACAAGCGCTTACCAGACCGTCCGCCTGCATAGGTGCGTTAGCTGGAGGGAGAGGCGCGATATCGGACCCCTGGCGTGCCTATGCTCACGCATGTACCGGCCCGGCGTTCCGTAATAGCCTTGATTTCGGAAAGTGAGCCGATGACGGCGTCCTTGCCTGTAAGACGGGCAAATTCGATCGCCGCCTGAATTTTCGGACCCATCGAGCCACTTGCAAAACCGAGCTTTTCGAGTTCGTCAGGGTGTGCCTGCGCGATGGCTCGACTATCCGGTGTACCCCAGCCAACGTACGCGGCATCGACATCGGTTGCCACGATCAACATGTCTGCAGCCAGTTCGTGCGCGAGCAATGCGGAGCATAGGTCCTTGTCGATAACCGCTTCGACGCCGATCAATTGGTGATTAGCGTCGTAGCAGGTTGGAATGCCGCCACCGCCCGCGCAGATGACAATCGTGCCGTACTCGAGTAACCACCTGATAGGGCGGATTTCGAAGATGTGTTTTGGGCGAGGGCTCGCGACCACCCGACGGAATCTGTCGCCGTCCGGCGCGATGCTCCACCCCCGCTCTTTTGCAAGCCGCTCAGCTTCCTCCTTTTGATACACCGGACCAATCGGTTTGGTCGGATGCTGGAAGGCGGGATCATGTGGATCGACCTCGACCTGCGTGAGAATCGTTGCGAACGGTACGTCGTAAGGCAGCAGGTTGCCGAGTTCCTGCTCGATCAGGTAGCCAATCATCCCTTCCGTCTGCGCGCCGAGAACGTCGAGCGGATAAGTTTCGACTTCCTTGTAGGCTGCGCCCTGGAGGGCCAGCAGCCCGACCTGCGGACCGTTGCCGTGCGCAATGACGATTTCGTTGCCCGGCGCGACCAGCGCGATCTGCCGGGCGGCAAGTCGCACGTTGTCACGCTGGTTTTCGGCCGTCATCGGCTCACCCCGCCGCAGCAGCGCATTCCCTCCCAAGGCAATCACGATACGCATGATGTAATACCTCCTGGTCCACGGCCGACGGCGCATGGCGCAGGCGTCGCTGACGCTCGCGCCATGACGTCGCAGCCGGTTCGATAAGGGTTGCTCAGATGTCCGCGAGTGTCGAGACGAGGATCGCCTTGATTGTGTGCATGCGGTTTTCCGCCTGCTCGAACGCGATATTCAGGGGCGACTCGAATACGTCATCGGTCACCTCGATTCCGTTCGTAAGCGCCGGGTATTTTTCGGCAATCTGTCTGCCCACTTCTGTTTCGCTGTTATGGAAAGCCGGCAGGCAGTGCATGAACTTCGCCCGCGGATTCTTCGTCGCCTTCATCAGGTCCATGTTGACCTGATATGGAAGCAGGGCAGTGATGCGTTCGCCCCAGGCGTCGAAAGGTTCGCCCATTGACACCCAAACATCTGTGTGAACGAAATCGGTGCCCTCGACGGCGGCCTTGGGGTCTTCGGTGAGCGTGAGGCGTGCCCCGCTTTCCTCGGCAAATTTCCGGCATGCCGCGACATGTTCATCAGAAGGCCAGAGCGATCTTGGCGCGCCGATGCGCACGTCCATGCCCAGCTTGGCGCCGATCAGCAGCAGCGAGTTACCCATGTTGTTGCGTGCGTCGCCGAGATACGCATAGCTGATGTCGTTCAACGGCTTGTCGCTATGTTCGCGCATGGTCAGCACGTCCGCGAGCATCTGCGTCGGATGGTATTCGTCCGTCAGACCATTGAAGACAGGCACGCCTGCATAGCGCGCAAGTTCTTCCACGACTTCCTGGCTGAATCCGCGGTATTCGATCGCGTTATACATGCGCCCAAGCACGCGCGCCGTATCCTTCATGCTCTCCTTATGTCCGATCTGGGACGAATGCGGGTCGATATAGGTGACATTGGCGCCTTGATCGTGTGCGGCGACCTCGAACGCGCAGCGAGTGCGCGTCGAAGTTTTCTCGAAGATGAGCGCGATTTCGACGCCTTTGAGGTGCTGCTGTTCAGTGCCCGTATACTTCGCGCGTTTGAGGTCGCGCGACAGGTCGAGCAGGTAGCGAAGCTCACGATTGGTGTGATGCATCAGGCTCAGCAGGCTTCGGTTGCGCAGGTTGAAGGCCATGGTGTTCTCCCGTCCAGGTCAGTTCGGAGGCGGCGCGCTGGCGGCGACCGCCGCCGTGAGTCAATAGTCGATGGGATCGCGGACGATCGGGCACGTCATGCAATGACCGCCTCCGCGGCCTCGTCCCAGTTCGCTCGCGGTGATCGTAATCACCTCGACGCCTGCCTTGCGCAGCAACGTGTTGGTGTAGGTGTTGCGGTCGTAGCCAACCACCACGCCGGGCTCGATGCAAACCACGTTATTGCCGTCGTCCCACTGCTCGCGCTCGGCGGCAAAGCTATTACCACCCGTCTCGACGACACGCAGCTTTGGGAGTCCGAGCGCATCGCCGACGACGTCGATAAACGGTTTGTCTTCCCGGCGGATATCGAGCTTCGTTCCCGTAGACTCGTCGGGCCGCACCGAGAATGCAACGATCTCATTGACCACTTCGGGGAATATCGTGACCAGATCGCGGTCACAGAACGTAAATACCGTATCGAGGTGCATTGCAGCGCGGGACTTCGGCAGGCCGGCCACGATGATGCGCTCGACGACACCCTTCGCGAACAGGTTCTGCGCGAGTTCGCCGATGGCCTGGCGCGACGTGCGTTCGCCCATTCCGATGAGCAGCAGTCCCTTGCCGATGGGCATCACGTCGCCGCCCTCCAGCGTGGACATGCCGTGGTCGCGGTCCGGATCGCCGTACCAGACGGCAAATTCCCCGTTCGCAAAGTCCGGATGGAACTTGTAGATCGCCGTAGTCAGCAGGGTTTCTTGGCGCCGGGCTGGCCAGTACATTGGGTTGAGGCTGACACCGCCATAGATCCAGCAGGTGGTATCTCGCGTAAACATCGTGTTCGGCAGCGGCGGCAGGACGAAGCTGGAGTAACCCAGATACTGCCGGAACATCTTGAGCGTGTTCGATTCGGCCGTATCGGGGATGTCTTCCGCGACGACACCGCCGATGAGAAACTCGGCCTGCTTGCGAGGCTCCAGTTCCTCCATCCACGCGCGAACCTCGTTGGCGAGCCCGATGCCGACGGTATCCGGACGGATCTTGCGATCCAGGATCCACTTCAGCGCTTCGGGGTTATGCACTGCTTCTGTCAACAGGTTGTGCATTTCCAGTACTTCGACACCGCGCTCTCGCATCTTGGTGACGAAGTCAAAGTGATCGCGCTTAGCCTGACCCAGCCAGATAACATCGTCGAACAGGAGCTCGTCGCAGTTGCTCGGCGTCAGGCGCTGGTGCGCAAGTCCTGGCGAACAGACCATTACCTTGCGCAGTCTGCCCGCTTCCGAATGAACTCCAAATTTCGTTCTTTCCGTGATCATCATGTGTCTCCTGCGATCAGAGCGTGAGGAACCCCTGTAAAAGCTCAATGCAGCGATTAGCGCTCCAGTTGCAACCGCCGCAAAGACGAGTTATTCGACCATCGTGGACGTGGGCTGGCCCGCTTGGCATTTCGCTTATGCAACGCCTGACCGCCTGGCCAGCGGTGTCAGTTCAACCGAAGAACTCACTGCCAGCATATGAGCGGTCCCTGGTTACCGATTGACCTGCGTCAACGTGTCATCGGGTAACCAGAAACGCGGGAAATTGGCTCCGCGCAGTGAGTGGAGAGCGCGAAGTCATCTGATGTGTTGCCGCTCGACCGCACGTGATTGAAGGTTTTCGAAATCAGCTTTGGTTAGCCGGTCCGTGACCGCGAGACAGCGTCGGATCTGCTGGGATAGTCATTTGTAACGGAGGAAATCCAGATGATGCTGAGCTTCGCTTCGTTTCACATCAGAGTATGGCGGCGACTGAAGCGACGACGCTCAGTCACGTTTTCGCCAGGGAAACGTATCGATGGAGTACCGCAAGCCGAGGCCTTGAACTGCCGGTTTGCCGCGCTTACTGTTCACCTCACGCGCCGGGGCCGGCGGCACTTTCACGGGCATTGAAGATGGACAAGTCGCTTCTATACAAGGTGTCTGCGAACCGTATCCCGATCCCGGGTTCAACGTTGACACGGGCGCGATAACATTTGATGCGTAATGCAGACACAGCCACTCGACATTACCCGATTGCAGCGGGTCGCTTTCCGACAGCCAGTTGGTGCCGCACAGGCTGCAGCGAAAGTGGCGAACGACAACCGGGGGCCGCCCGAGGCGATGCAACCGCGTGGGACTGCGTCTTTCCGTCAGCCACGCGTGTGCGATCGGGTTTTCGCTATCTTGCATTCTCGCGCACGCTTCGCAGGACATAGGGGCAACTCGGACTGGTAGACAAGTTCGAAGTGGTCGATACGCCTCAGGCCGGTTGCAGTTCACCAATCTTAGATCGGCGAGGGTCGCCGCAGTCTTCGCCGCGCGCATTTGCGCATCACTGGTTTCATCACTGCCGTGCACCACGATCTCGTGTCGTGAGCAGGTTGCCGGGCAGCGACCGGACACCCCAGGCTGCATGCGCACCGCTCCTCAGGTATGAAATCAGGGTATCGACACGTTCACGGGTGGGATTGATCTGGGTCAATCAGTGCCCGCCTCACAGTGCTTGAATCAAGGTGCAAACAGCAGGAGCGACCATGGTTCCCCGTTCCGTCAAGGCACCGACCATTCCCATCCCCTTCCACAAATTGCTGAAGGTCGTGGCGATCGTTGACCGCAACGATCCCGATACCAAAGAACTTGTCGACGGGATTGCGGCGGAGAACATAAGGGTTGAGGTCACCGACAGCACCGCGCGGGATTTCGATGAAGACGCAGATGTTGGCGCTTATATCGTACGAGTCGACGGCGAACACCTTGAGCAGGCGCGTAACCTTGCGATTGGCGTGCGCTCGATCGGTTTTCATATCCCGCTCTGGGCGTTGGCCGACACCCATCGCATCGCCGACCTCGTCGTGGCGGGCGGGCTCGGCGAAGTCGATGGCTATATCTACCTTGGCCAGCAAACTCCCGCCTTCTACGCGAAACAGGTCGCCGCAAGTCTTGTGAAGTACGGCATGAGCCTCCTTCCGCCTTTCTTTGGAGGGCTCGTTGCCTACGACGCGGAAGCGAACATCGCTTTCGACTGTCCCGGACATCAGGGCGGACAGTTCTACCGGAAATCACCCGCGGGACAACTCTTCTTCAAGCACTTCGGTGAAAGCATTTTCCGTAACGATCTTTGCAACGCGGACGTCGATCTCGGCGACCTGCTGATCCACGAAGGACCGGCGGCGGATGCCGAGCGTCACGCGGCTGAGGTATTCGGTGCGGACCAGACCTATTTCGTCCTTAACGGTACCAGTACCTCGAACAAGATCGTAACGGGTGCGGTGCTGCGACGCGGCGACCTGGTGCTGTTCGACCGGAATAACCACAAGTCGGTGCATCAGGGCGCGCTGGTGCAGGCGGGTGCCATTCCCGTTTTCCTGCCGACTGCACGCAATCCGTTCGGCATGATCGGCGCGGTCGACTGGGACGCATGGGACGAAGACTGGCTGCGCGAGCAGATCCGGGCAAACCCGCTTGTGAGGGATCCTGCACGCAGCAGGGCGGAGCGGCCATTCCGTCTCGCGTGCATCCAGCTCGATACCTATGACGGCACTATCTACAACGTACGCAGGGTGCTGGAGAAGATCGGACATCTGTGCGAATACGTGCTGTGGGACGAGGCATGGATCGGCTACAACGCGTTCCACCCGTTGTTCGAAGATCACAGTCCGATGCGCCTGAAGCAATTGACGCCCGATATGCCGGGACTGTTTTCGACGCAATCCGTGCATAAGCAGGGCGCCGGCTTTTCACAGGCGTCGCAGATTCACAAGCGCGATGAACACATCCGTGGCCAGAAGCGCTTCATCGAACACAGGCGGTTTAACGAATCGTTCCTGATTCATGCGAGCACTTCGCCTTTCTATCCGCTCTTTGCCTCGCTTGATGTGAACGCGAAGATCCATGAAGGAAAGGCGGGCGAGATGCTGTGGGACGGTTGCATCGAACTGGGTATCGAGGCGCGCAAGAAGCTGCGCGAATTTGTGCACCACTACGCGGCCACGGGGCAGTGCACAGAAGAGCAGTGGTTTTTCGATCCCTTCGTGCCCGACGTTGTGACACTACGTGATTCGAGATTCATGGCGGACGTCGAGAACGTGGCCTGGGAGTCGCTGCCGACAGACGTCATCAAGCGCGAGCAGCAATGCTGGGCATTCGATCCCGAGGCGGCATGGCACGGCTATGCAGGCTACGCCAAAGGGTACGCGATGGTGGACCCGAACAAGCTCACGCTGCTGACGCCCGGAATCGATAGAAAGACGGGCGGCTATCTGAGCTTCGGCGTTCCCGCGACTGTCGTCGCAAATTATCTGCGCGAGGAGGGTGTTGTTCCGGAGAAGTGCGACCTGAACAGCATCCTTTTTCTCATGACACCGGCCGAGGACGAAAGCAAGCTGAACACGCTGATCGCCAGGCTCGTCAGGTTCAAGAACCTCTGGGATCGCGACGCGTCACTGGCCGAAGTGCTGCCAACATTGTACACCGCGCATAGCGCACGATATGCAGGCTACACGCTCCGTCAGGTTTGCAACGAGATGCACAACTTCTATCGCGAATCCAACGTAAAGGAGTTGCAGCGCCTCTGCTTTCGCGCGTCAAGCTTCCCTGAACTCGCAATGCCACCCGAGGCCGCATACGGGTCGCTTGTCGCAAACGATGTCGAGTATGTGCCGCTCGACGCCGTTCGTGGTCGCATCTCCGCGACGCTTGCGCTGATCTACCCACCCGGCATTGGCGTTGTCTTGCCCGGTGAACGTTGGGACGAGCGCGCGCAACCGATGCTCGACTACTTCATGGCTTTCCAGGAATCATTCAACCGGTTTCCCGGCTTCAACTATGAAGTGCAGGGCGTGTTCCAGGAACGGGAAGGCGGCCGTATCCGCTTCTATACCTACGTTGTCCGGGAATAGCCGGCGTCGAACGGTCCAGCCGTTGGGAGGCAAACATGTCTGATCAACCCAGGAAGATGAGCGTCGTGCAACTGACGTTCATTGTTACGGTAAACATGATGGGCTCGGGCATCATCATGCTGCCCACCAATATGGCAAAGGTGGGGGCAATCTCCCTGCTGTCGTGGCTCGTCACGGCGGTCGGGTCGCTGGCTATTGCCTATGGCTTCGCCGAAGCGGGGCTGCTGAACCAGCGCGCGGGAGGAATGGCAGCCTATGCTGAGGATGGCTATGGCAAGGACGGCTACTTCCAGGTGTTCTTCCTCTACTTCCTGTCAATCGCTATCGCGAATGTTGCGGTCGCAAGCTCGGCGCTCGGCTATCTCGCGGCGTTCTTTCCTGTGCTCACATCGTCACCGGTCGCCACCTGCATTGGGGTGATCGCGCTGCTGTGGCTCACTACCGTCGCAAACTTTGGCGGCCCGAAGGTCACGGGACGCATTGGCGCGGTGACCGTATGGGGCGTCATCCTGCCCGTTGGGTTCATCTCGATCGCCGGGTGGTTCTGGTTCCACGGCGGAACATTTGCCGCCGCCTGGAATCCCAAGGGCGTCAGCCTGCTTGAGGGCATGGGTTCAAGCATTTCGCTGACCCTCTGGGCGTTCCTCGGCATGGAGTCGGCAGTGCAGAACTCATCGGCCGTCGAGAATCCCAAGCGGGACGTCCCACTGGCGTGCATGTTCGGCACATTGGGCGCGGCGGTGATCTATATCCTGTCCACGGCAGCTATCCAGGGCATTGTGCCCAATGCTGACCTCGCCGCATCGACGGGGCCGTTCGGCCTGGCCTTTGCGCGCATGTTCAACCCGGCTGTCGGTTCGATCGTGATGGCGCTTGCGGCGCTGGCATGCGTGGGTTCACTGCTCGGCTGGCAGTTCACACTGGCCCAGACGGCCAAGGATGCGGCGGACAGCAGGATGTTCCCAGGCATTTTCGGCAAGGCGAACAGCATGGGCGCACCTATCGCAGGCATGGTCATCATGGGCGTTGTCCAGTCGCTGATGGCGTTGTCGACCATTTCGCCGAATCTCAGCGAACAGTTTGCGGCACTGGTCAATCTGGCTGTCGTCACCAATGTGCTGCCGTACATCATTTCGCTGTCGGCGTTGTTCACGATGATGCGCAACGCAGGCACGACGCCCGCCAAATACCGTCTCAATGCGATTGTGACGGTTATCGCGCTCGCGTACTCCGTCTTTGCGATTTATGCGTCCGGCAAGGACGCGGTGCTCGGCGGCATGCTGGTCATGGCGATCGGCTATGTGATCTACGGCTTCATGGCGTTCCGCTTCACCACGGTGACTTCATCCGGACGATCGTCCGCGGCCTCTGCGGTGGCTGCACTGGCAATCGCTTTTCTCGTGCTGGCTGGCCTGCTGCCACGGCCAGCCCACGCAGATGAGCCTGCTTCAGCGGGAACGCTGGCGAGAGTCAAAGAGTCTGGCACGATCAATCTGGGCTACCTCAGCGACGCGCAGCCGTTTTCCTACAAGGACCAGACTGGCCGCATCACCGGTTACACCGTGGCGCTGTGCCAGAAAATCGCCGATGAGATCAAGGCCGAGGGCGGTCTCGGTACGTTGAAGGTCAACTGGGTAGCCGTCACGCCTGACGTCCGTTTGCGCGCCGTGCAGGAGCACCGGATCGACCTGTTGTGCGGAGACGCGGACACGCTTGCGGGCAGGGCCGGCATGTCGTTCTCGATCCCCGTGTATCCGGGCGGTATCGGCGCGGTCGTGCGTTCCGATGCGCCGGCCGGACTGAAGGAAGTCCTGTCCGGAGCGAGTCCATCGCATCCCACCTGGCGCGCCGTTCCGGCGCAACTGATTTCGCGGCAGACCATCTCGGTGATCGATGGTTCGCCCGCACAACGCTGGCTCGGCGGCAGGCTTGCGCAATTCCAGATTACGGCGTCCGTCATTCCTGTCACCGATGTGCAGTCGGGCGTGCGCAGGGTTCTGGACCGCCAGTCGAACGTGTTTTTTGGCGAACGCTCGCTGCTGCTCGCAGTCGCCAGCAGTAGTCCGGCGTCAGGTGACCTGACGGTACTCGATCGTCACTTTACCTATCTGCCCGTGGCCATCGGAATGGCGCGGGGAGACGACGATCTGCGCCTGCTGGTCGATCGCACACTGAGCCGGCTATTCGCTACTTCGGAGTTTCCCGCGTTGTACGCGAGGTGGTTCGGTTCGCCTGATGCGGATACGCGCAATTTCTTCCGGCTCAGTGCGCTGCCGGAATGAGATCAGCGGGTCAGCGAGGCGGTCCGTAGCGGGCAGTCTGTCATTGCTCAGGTGTGGATGGTGGCTGAGTTATTCGCAATCGGGGATGAGTCAATCCAGCGTAGGAGGGTACCAAACCATGAGTCGTTACCTGGGCCTGGGACCAAAAAGGTCTTCACACACGGCTCCGTCCGCTAGCGATATCTTGCAGGACACGCAGAATTTCTCGCTGGTGCTGGGCGGCCCGCTATTTCAGTTGCTGCGCCGGACTCATATGGCCGACGATGCGATGGAACTGATACGGCAACGGGTGATCGTCATCACGCTCGTGGCCTGGCTGCCACTTCTTGTGCTCGCAGCACTTGAGGGGCACCTTCTGAATCGCAGCGTGGCTGTGCCGTTTTTGCTGGATCTGGAAGTTCACATTCGCTTCCTGGTTGCTGTGCCTATCCTGATCATCGCCGAGCTTGTCGTGCATCGTCGACTTCGTCCAATCACGCGAGCATTCATCGACCGGGGAATCATTCCTGAGGGCTCCGTAATGCGGTTCGACGAGGCCATCAGGGCGGCATTCCGGCTGCGCAATTCGGTAGTGGCCGAGCTGCTGCTGGTCGCGCTCGTCTATGGTGTCGGCATCCTCATCGTCTGGCGTCAGTACACCGCACTGCAAACGACGGCGACCTGGTACGCAGTACCCACATCAGGCGGCCTGAAGCTGTCGCTCGCCGGCTTCTGGTATGGCTACGTGAGTGTGCCGATATTCCAGTTCCTCCTGGTCCGCTGGTATTTCCGATTGTTTATCTGGTCACGGTTTCTCTGGCAGGTATCGCGCATCGACCTGAACCTCGTTCCTACACATCCCGATCGTGTCGGCGGGCTGGGATTTCTGGCCAATACCGTCTATGCGTTCACGGCCTTGCTTGTCGCGCACGGTGCAATGCTTGCCGCCCAGTTCGCCGGCCGCATCTTCTTCGCTGGTGCCGCACTCACGGAATTCAAGGTTGAAACGGGTGCGATGGTTTGCTTCCTGCTGTTCCTCGTATTTGGCCCCTTTCTGGTTTTCGCGCCTCAGTTGGCGCAGGCGAAGCGTATGGGCCTGAGCGAATACGGCGCGCTGGCCGAGAGGTACGTGCGCGAGTTCGACGCCAAATGGCTGCGCGGCGGCGGACCTGCCGGCGAGGCGCTGGTGGGGAGTGCAGATATTCAGTCGCTCGCGGATCTCGCCAACAGCTTCGATGTAGTGCGGACCATGCGTATCGCGCCCATTACGCGGGACGCCATCGTGCGGCTCGCGGCTGCAGTGCTTGTACCCATTGTACCGCTGGCGTTGACCATGATGTCACTGGAAGAACTGCTAAAGAGACTGTTTGGACTGGTCTTTTAGGAAACAATCGCTACCCCTGAGTGTCGACGTTGAGTCCGGCGTGACGCTTTGCACGCTATCGGGCGCTGCCGCCATCCGCCTGCCGATGGCTCACGCGGAGACGGTCCGCACAAACAATACCGCGCAAGCGAATGTCGATAGTCAAACCGAAGCGGCGCGCGAGGGTGGGTCGCCTTGCGTGGTACTTGACATGCATCAATCAGCATTCGCCCGATCGGCGGTGTGATATAGGCGTGTCAGGTCAATGTTCGTGAAGGCAATCACGAACGGGGCAGGTCTCGTCGAAGTGTAAAACTTAACTGCATGCTGCCGGCCTCGCGTGCATCCGCTAAGTTTTCCGAGCGCGGCGTGCAGATCTGCATGTCTTTTAAACAAGGACATGAATAATGCTCATTATTGCGGTATTCATCGCAATGGTCTTTCTGTACAGCTTGCTATCGGAGAGACTGGAGCGGACCATCTTCACCGCACCCATCATGTTCACAGCGGTTGGTGCGCTCATGTCTGTTTCGCACGAAGCGCTTTACGAACTCGCGCTTGACCGCAAACAGCTTCTTCTGGTTGCCGAGCTAGGGCTAGTGATGACGCTCTTCACCGACGCCGCCCGAGTCAGTCCCCGCATGCTCAAAGGAGAGACTAATCTGCCTGTGCGCCTCCTAAGTACAGGCATGCTGCTTACGATAGCGATCGGCATCGTGCTCGCGGTCCTCGTATTCAGGTCACTTACCTGGTGGGAAGCTGGAATCGTGGCCGCTATTCTGGCACCGACCGATGCTGGGCTCGGACAGGTGATTGTGAATAGCGTACATGTGCCACACAGGATCCGTCAGGCGCTGAATGTGGAGGCAGGTCTGAACGACGGTCTGTCGGTCCCCTTCCTGATGTTTTTCATCGCATTGGCAGAGGTCACAGAGACGAGTCGAGGTGGCGCGGTGCTCACCCGCTTTCTGATAGAGCAACTCGGATATGGAACGCTCGTCGGACTCGGCATAGGACTGATAGGTGGCTGGCTGCTAGGTCTCGCTGAACGTGAAAATTGGATGGCCGAACGTGCCGCGCAACTCGGTGTGTTAGCGTTGCCGCTCGGGTGTGTGGTGGCTTCAGAGGTGACAGGAGCGAGCATGTTCATCGCTGCGTTTGTGGCGGGCCTCGCGACACAGGCAGGTTTCAAAAAGGTCGGCGAGCACAACGTCGAATTCGCTGAGGGCTTCGGACTGTTGTTCAACTACTTCGTCTTCTTCCTGTTCGGCCTCCTTGTCACCCGAGTATGGTCGCAGTTCGGTTTCGCGGTCTTAATCTATGGAGTGCTGAGCCTCACATTGGTTCGTCTGATTCCGGTGGCGATCGCTCTAAGCGGCACGCACCTAAGCTGGCCTACCGTACTGTTCATGGGATGGTTCGGTCCGAGAGGATTGGCATCGATCGTTCTCGGGCTTGTCTACCTCGAAGGAGACAGCGGACTACCTGGCGAGCAGACCATCAAGGTTGTGGTCATGGCCACGGTATTGCTCAGCATATTCGCACATGGTCTCTCCGCGTCCCCCGCGATAGGTCGATATAAAAAGGCAATTGCTCCTCTCAGCAGTGGTGCCCCTGAGCACGCGCACGAAGGGCCAGGCACTGATCAGACGACTGCTGGAAATGCGTGAGATGACCGTGTCATCCAAAGTCGAGGAAAGCGTTCTTCAACCCCGCGGCGGCAAATGGAACTGGCCCGGTGCCTCGGCATGACCTGATATGAGGCAAACGCATACATGTTTAATCTTGAATGCGACGGTGAATTGCATCTGCATAAATCCCTCGCTGAAACTCGGCGTGACGCGCGGATACCTATTGAGCCATACACTCCTACTGTGCAATGTCAAAAGGGAGTGTGATATAGAACGTGGCTCCTCGACCGGAATTGTTCTCCGCCCAGAGACGCCCGCCATGGGCCTCGACGATGCTGCGGCTGATCGGCAGACCGAGTCCGAGACCCTGCGGCTTGGTCGTAAAGAACGGCGTGAAAATTTCATGAATCTGATTCTGTGCGACTCCCGGCCCGCGATCTGTCACCGCGATACACACGGAGGAGTCAGGACGAGCCGAAACTTGCACAGAAACGATGCGATCTGCCGGGGCGCAGTCACACACCGCATCGAAACCGTTTAGTAGGAGATTAAGCACGACCTGCTGCAACTGCACCCTATCGCCGCGCACGACGGGTAGGTCGTTCGCGACACCAAGCATGATTTTCACAGCGCGAACAACTGCGTCGCTGTGCACGAGCATAAGAGCGTCTCGCACGATGCCGCCCACGTCCAGCGACTGCATCTCCGTATCGCTCTTTCCCACGAGCGCCGCTGTTTTGCGGATGATTTCGCCAGCCCGGCAGTTGTCCTCGATAATGTCATTCAATGTTTCGCGTACCTCGAGGAGATCGATAGGGTTCGCGTCGAGAAATCGATGCGCCGCCTGTGCGTTGCTCAGTATTGCCGTAAGAGGCTGGTTGAGCTCGTGTGCCAGCGAACCTGCCAGTGCGCCTACAGCCGAGACGCGGGCAAGATGGATGATCTCCCGATGGACATGATGTCGTTCGCGCCTGCCGCTGAACTTCACAATTGCTGCGAGTAACGCTGGTGTGCCGGCATGCAGATACACTCGCGTTGTCACGCTCACCAGAAGCTCATCCCCGTCCTGCCGCTTCGCAATAAAAGTAGGCGCAGCGAGCGCCCACCATGAGCACGTAGGCGACGACGCGGCCTCAAGTATCGCGTATGCGCTATTTCCGCAGAGTGTCGGGAAAATTAACGTGATGGACTCTGTGACCAATTCCTCCCGGCGAAACCCAAACAGCGCTGCCGCCTCTGGGTTCGCATATAAAATCCGGTCTTGCCTGTCGATTGCAATCAGCGCGGTAGGGACCACGTCCAGGGCTTCATTCAAACCGTCCGCGGATGGCAATTCGCGGCCCGGTCTGGCGCGCGTCGCGGGCCACGGTAGGCGCGTTGCGAGTTCATTCGCAACGTGCAGCAGCGTACCCCGTCGCCATGCAGAGCCAGGCGACAGTCTGGCCGGCTCCCGTTTTTCCCCTTTGTTGTCGATGAGCAGAGAGATGGTCTCCGGCGACCGCAAGCGGGTCGAGCTAACGGAGACGTGTGCGCCGAAGTTCAGCAGGGAGCGCACACATTGCGTCAGCATTGCAACGGTTCCCGGCTCAATGATTTGTGATCTTGGGGCGGGTATCTTCATGGTCGATCCAGTCATTTTTAGTGGCCAAGAACTGCCAGCGCTTCGTGCATCGGCGACATCGATACGGTCACCATTCCGTCGAGCGGGGTGTTCATTTCCAGGATCAGGAAGATCGCGACGGATGTAGATAGCGCGCCCAGAAACAACGCGATGACAACCGTCGTATTTGCAGGTGTGAAAAGGCCAAATGCGCCGAAGATAATGCATAGCCACAGCACGAGGGTGATAAGGAGCGCGCCAGGGGGAGAGCCCGCAGCCTGCAGAAGGCCGGTTTCGCGCACGGCGAGCGCGTCGTTGGCCATCTCGATCGCGCGTGTCTGCAAGCGCCGCTGCATGTCGTTTTGCGGTGCGAGGGACTCGAGTTTGCGCAAAACAAATTCTGCGTGCTCCAGCGCCTCGGGGCCGTACAACGCTGCCAGTTGCGCCGCGTCGCCTGACGCAATCTGCTCGGTCGTCCGGGCGACAATCTGCTTCAGCACGTCCCGGATCTCCTGCGTTTGCGGCCCATAACGCGCGAGCACACGATCAAGCAGGATGATGTTGGCAGCATCGCGTGTCACGCTGGCGTCCACCATGTCCAACGAACTCTTCGCCGATGAGATCAGCAAGCCGAGCACCAGCGCTGCCATCGTGGCGATCAGGCTCGTCGCCAGTTTGACGACGCCAATCGAGTCGTCGTCAAGGTGGTGCTGCGGAAGTAAGGTACGCAGATACAGACCGAACAGTGCACTGCAAAAAACGCAGGCGAATATGATCAGGGCGACGCTCAGATGGTGCATCGTTAATCCTCCTTGCGTCGGCAAGGACCGACGGACCACGCGCATGGTCACCGCGTTGCGTGCAACCCCGGCTCAGTCCGTTTTCCGTCCATACCTCTGCGTCGCCGAAAAGTGTCCATCAGAGGGCAGCGTTGCGTTGATCGCGCTAATTGCATAGGTCGAACCGCATTCGGAATTTGCTGCGGACCGGAGCGTAGGTCCAGTTTCGCACGGATGCGACTTGCGCAATTTCTACTGACCGACGAGCGAAGGTGTGACGATGCGAAATTTGACTTTTTCCGGAGCGTCTGCAATAGCAGTCGCAGCTGCATTCGTTGCGGGATGCGCGAACAACAACGTGCCGACAAAGACTGAATATTCAGGATTTCTCGGCGACTATTCGAATTTGCAGCAAACGCAGGATGCCAAGGGAGAGACGCTCCTGAGGTATATCAATCCTAAGTTAACCCCGGCAAATTACAGTGCCGTCATTGTCGACCCGGTTTCGATATATCCAAAAGCCGAACCAACTGAACAACTCAGCCAGGCAACCATCGATCAGGTGCGCAACTACGGCACCACTTGTCTGAGGCAGGCGATCGCTTCAAGGGTCCGGGTCGTCGACGCTCCTGGCCCAGGCGTGCTCCGGTTGCAGGTCGCCATCACAGGCGTCGCCAGCACCGCAGAGGGACTCAAGCCTTACCAGGTTGTGCCAATGGCGTTTGTCGCCACTATGGCGATCAACACTGTTGCAGGTGCTCCGCAGCAGGCGAAACTGCTGGTCGAAGCGCGTGGCACGGACAGCGAGTCAGGCGACGTCCTCGCGAAAATTGTACGCACGCATACCGGCGAGAAACTGGGACGAGTCGCATCGAATGAACCTGTGATCACGTTCGAATCGGTGAGACCGATCATGGACGACTGGTGTGACACGGTTTCCAAATCCGTATCGCAATACGTAAAGCCCCGATAGCTGGAAGCAGCTACCGACTCGGCCCTCGCGTAGTGTACGGTGCATGCAATCAAACGGCGTGGTGCTCTAATGTGGATTTATCGTGTCGATGAGCCGCGTCTCGGCGCGGTTCGGGTGCGTGAATGGAGACGCCGCGCCCGCCACGCAATCGCTCTCCTGGTGTTGGTGCTCACTGCAGCAACCACGGGGCTCATGTTACTGGACGAATCGAACGCGCCGTTTGGCAAGCGACTGTTCACAGCTATGTGGGACGCGGTCAACCTGACGACGACGCTCGGCGACTTTTCCGAGTTCGATGAGCGCCAGAAACTTTTCATGCTCGCGGCGATGTTTGTGACCATGTTGGTCGCTGCGTTCGCAATATCCAGTCTGACCGGGATTCTGTCTGGCGACGACGTGATCGCATACAGGGAGAACAGGAAAATGGAGCATAAGTTTGAACATCTCGCCAATCATGTGGTCGTCGTGGGATATCGATCGCTGGGGCAACGCATTGCGGAAAAATTGCGAGATGCGGGCGAAACCGTGTTGGTTCTCGTATCTGACAAGGAGATGGCCGATCGGGCGGCGGAACGCGGTCACCTTGTGATCCTCAGCGCCCCCGACGTTTTCGACGACGCGCTTCGTCATGCGCAACTCCAGAACGCAAAGTCGCTCGTCGTGACGACGCCCGATGGTGACGCGAATCTGGCCGTCACGCTGTTGACGCACTCCCTTAATCGCTCACTCCCGATCATTGCCCCTGGAGAAAACACATTGAGAAAGACACTGCTGGAGAATGCCGGAGCGACGGGCGTTGTTATCGGCGATGACATTCTCGCCGATGCACTGATCGACAGACTGATGGCACATGCGGAGGTTACATCATGAAAGCGGTGACACGGACCGAAGCGCTCTCTCACCGGATACCGCTGCTGCAGGGGGTCTTCCCCATGTCCCGGACCCAGTTGCCGCACGACATCGTCGCGGGCATTACGCTGGCTGCTTTGGGCATTCCGGAAGTGATGGGATATACGAAGATTGCGGGCACACCTGCGGTAACGGGGCTTTACACGATCCTGCTGCCCCTGGTGGCATTCGCATTGTTCGGCGCATCGAGGCACCTGGTAGCCGCGGCGGACTCCGCGACTGCCGCGATTCTGGCGAGCACGTTGGTAACTGTTGCTGCACTCGGCAGCAAGGAGTATGTCGGGCTGACGAGTACTGTCGCGCTCACTGTGGCAGCGATGCTCGTCGTGGCCCGGATTTTTCGATTGGGCTTTCTTGCGGATTTTCTGTCCCGCAGTGCATTGATCGGCTTTTTAACCGGTGTCGGGATCCAGGTTGCGGCGGGTGAACTGGCTGGATTGATCGGGCTCGCAAAGCAAGGGCATGGCCCGATCCTGCAGGTGGTATCAGTCTTCGAGCGGCTCGGAAGCGCTAGCTACGCGACAGCAGGGCTATCCGCGGCAGTGCTTGCCGTGATCGTGGGCTGCAAGCGCTTTTCGCCGCGAGCGCCCGGCGCGCTCATCGCGGTGGTCGGCGCCATCGCGGCTAGCGCAATCTTCGGCTTCGGCCAGCGGGGGATCAACGTCATCGGCGAAGTGCCTGGCGGTCTGCCTTCTCTTTCGTTTCCGCCGATACGTTGGGCGATGATGGATCAGGTGCTCGCTACGGCGGCGTCGTGCTTCATCGTGATCATCGCGCAGAGCGCAGCAACCGCGCGTGCATACGCCAACCGGTACAACGAGCACAGTGACGATAATCTTGATATCGTTGGACTTGCAGTAGCCAACGCATCGGCCGCCTTCACGGGTACCTTCGTCGTCAACGGTAGCCCGACCAAGACGGAGATGGTCGACGATGCAGGCGGACGGACGCAGATCGCGCATTTGACCACGGCAGCGATTGTGCTGTTCGTACTGCTCTTTTTGACCAAACCGTTGGCGTTCCTGCCGGCGGCCGTATTGTCGGCGATCGTTTTCATGATCGGGCTGAAACTCATTGACGTGAAGGGTATGGCGGAACTCTTTCGTGTTCAGCGCGACGAGTTTGTCGTTGCGCTGATCACGGCCTGCGTGGTGGTATTCGTCGATGTAATGCACGGCATCATCGCCGCCGTTCTTCTGTCGGTGATCGACAACACACGTCACAGCTACCGGTTGCGCACCCGCGTGCTCACTCGCGACGAGACCGGCCACTGGATTCCCCATGTCGTCGCGCCCAATCTGTTCGCCGCGCCCGGAATCATCGTGTATCGCTTTGAGGCGGATCTCTTCTATGCAAACGCCGGCCGCTTCATGGATGAAATTCTGAAGCTTGCAGAACAAACCCAACCGCCGCCACGCTGGATCGTGGTCGACGCGTCGCAGATCAGCAATGTCGACTATACGGCGGGCAAGACCTTGCTCCAATTGAGAGATGAGCTGGCGCGACGGGGTGTCGGCATCGCCTCGGTTGCCGTGCCGGAAGGTGTGAGTAATGAACTCGAACGGTATCGTGCGCTGGGAGAGAAGGAAAAGGCAAGCCGCCAATCTATTTATCCGACGGTCGACGCAGCGATTGATGCGCTGCGCGACGCCAGTCCGAATGCGACTGTAACGGTCGCTCCTAACGCTTAGATTGAGGTTTCAGCATGGTCGCCCACCGGTCAAACGGGCTCAGATCGGGCAGCCATTGTCATCTGCTGTTGACGGATGTGGATGAGCATCCGCCACCGCCATTTCGCGGGCGCGGGCCTCGCGCCTTTGCGAATGATGGAGGGGAAAGCGGCCCACGGCCGGTTGCCTAGATCGAGGCTCGCAGGCTGCGACCTGCCCAGGCGGGATGTCATCGATTTGCTTGAATCATCCAATGAAGGACGGTTACCCGCGTTGATACCCATACGCTATGGCCGCATGGTCGCAAGTCCGTTTGCATTTTACCGGGGGCGCAGCGGCGCTGATGGCGTTCGACCTTGCGCAGGTACCGCGCACCGAAATCATCGTTCAGTTGTGCGGCGATGCGCATCTGGAAGATTTCGGCCTGTTCGCGAGCCACGAGCGCCGGATTTTGTTCGGGCCTAGTGATTTCGACGAGACGCTAGCAGGTCCGTTTGATTGGGATCGTCGTCCCATTTCTGTCCAAACGCAAGACCGCATCCCACCAGGAGGACGTGCGATATGAGCAGGTAACCACCATTCACCCGAATATGGCGTATCCCGCAGCAAAGGTCTCGCGGGTCGCGAACAGGTCATATCCTGAACACGATTTCTTCAACGATGCATTCGTGAAGATACTTGGTTTCCCAATTGGCACGGTATCTGTGACGAATGGTCAGAGAGTGGTATCTATCTGACTCGTGACCAGCATCTGTACATTGATCAGATGGGCGAAGGGCTAGCGAACATCGTCGCTCCTTTATCTGAATTGGCTGTGAACAGTGGGAAGCTCTTTCTAATTGAAATGCCGGAGAATGATCTTCATCCGCAGGCATTGAAGGCATTGCTCGATTTGATCCTTGAAAGTTCCAAAAGAAACCAGTTCATCATCTCGACGCACTCAAATATCGTCGTCCCCCCCCGGCAGCGCAGGGAATAGCAAACTCTTCAACATTGAAGCGGATCGTGGAGAACTTCCCCCAAAAGCAAGAATATCCGAGGTCGCGCAAACGCCTGAAGCGCGCCTTGCGATTCTTCGCGATCTTGGTTATACGTTTTCGGATTTCGACCTGTGGAATGATTGGCTTATTCTCGAAGATTCCTGAGCGGAGTGCATCATCCGTAGCTATCAGATTCCGATGTTTGCCCCAGGGCTGTCGCGCGTGCCGACACCTCCGGCCGAATTGATCGCGACAGCGCCCGGTTGCCAGCAACAGACTGCTTGCCTGCGCCCGGAGGTATTCGTGCTTGCCATCGTCCAACGGGAAGCCGTCTAAAACCACCCTCGATTGACACGCAGCGGTGAGCCGGTCTCCGGTGGAACGAGAGGGCACCGCGTAGACCGGGAGCGTGATTCCATGTCTGCGCGCTGCATGTTGGGCGGCAGATCAACAGGTCTTTCGCGAGGTCACATCGCCGGGAGCACCACCGGATAGTCAAGGTGGCTGACGACCTGTTTTACGCCCGGGACGCCTCGCGCCGCGATGCACGCGGCTTTGCGCTCCTCCTCGCTAAGGATCACACCCCAGAGGTGTACCTCGCCTTCGTTGACGATCACCTGCCCTCGCGATAGCGCCCAACGTTGGCCAGACATCGCATTCAAGATGGCCTCGCGTATCTCTGCGTCGGCTCGTACGACCGGCGTCTGTCTGTTGTCGTGCGTGCTGCTTGCGAGCGCACGCACGAGGTCGGCGCGACTCACCAGGCCTGTCATCTTGCCGTCTTTCAACACCGGAACGCGCTTGATGCGATGCCGCTCCAGCAGAGATGCAACTTCCGAGAGAGGCGTGTCCTCGTTTACGGTGATGACGTCGACAGTCATCAGATCTTTCACCATCTGAGCATGCTCTTTCACGTACTCGCCAGCCAGTTCCCGGCTAGATGCGAGAAACTCCAACCACCAGGAGCGGCGCCGGCCGCCCGTGCCTATTTCGCCACGGTGCACCAGATCCCCCTCGCTGACGATACCAATGAGCTTACCGTCGGCAGTCTTTACCGGCACCGCGCTGATCGAGTGTTCGACGAGGAGCCTTGCGGCCTCCCGTACGCTCATCTCGGGGGTAGCGAAAATGACCGACGTTGTCATCACGTCACGCGCCCACATGAATTCTCTCCTTCAACGCTTTAACCTCTGGCGGACTGTATTCGGGAGAAACACAGTCGTGGCACCCGCGCTCACCGGAAACAGGCTGGGTCAAGATGTATGGTCCACGTAGCAACGCATGATTCGCTTGATCCAGATCAAGTGGGAGTGTGTCGCGCAGCGAAGCGTGGTACCGCGTCGGTCATGGGGCGTCGTGGTGAGTGGGTATCTCCAGTGGAGAAATTTCGCTCAACGCTCTTTCTCCACAACAAGCGGCGATTGCGTCGCGGGTGGCGTCGCGCAAATCTGCCGCAGCCTTCATGTCTTCTCCCGACGGTGCCAGAGCTGGAAGCACGGTAACTGTGATACCGGCTCGCATTGGCAACCACTGTCCATCCGGCAGCACAACGCGCGTGCCAGCGATTGCGACAGGAATCACGGGCCGGCGCGAAACGCACGCGGTAATAAAAGCGCCGAGCCGAAATTGCCGCAGGCCCGCGGATCTGACGAAGGTTGCTTCGGGAAAGAAGAGCAGCGAAGTTCCGGCGATTGCCTGCTTTACCAGTTCGCGCTCGTCGTCGGCCATGCGCCGATAGTCTGCGCGTTCGACGAAACGTACGCCTATTGCGCGAAGGAAGCGGCCGAGGAGCGGTGCGCTGGTCAGCTCACGTTTTGCAACAATATCGAGTGGGATGGGGAGGGCCGCGAGTAGCACCAGCCCGTCCAGATAACTCGCGTGATTGGCAACAAAGATCGCTGGCTGTGCGCTGTCAATGAGATCGACGCCGCGTACGGTCACGCGAATTCCTGTCAGCCGCAGGGCTAGTCGTGCGGCGCGCGATGCAATCCTCCAGTTTCGCTTCGCGTCCGGGTGCCACACAGTCGTCAGCCATGCGGGTATGGCTACAAAGATGATGCTGATCCAGCACCATGCACCGTAAGCGAAGCGTCCGCCGGCAGTTCGGAGCCGTCGGCCGACAGGCAGTATGGTGTTCGCGCCGATGTCGAGCCACTGGCGCCATGGCGGGCGTGGCAGAAGGTCCCCGCGACTGCGCAGATAAAGATCCAGAGTGGCAGCGTGGCGGATCTTGCCGCTGGATGTCTTTAGGATGCTGTGCGGCGGAACCAGGGCGATTTCTTCTGGCGGAGCGCCCAGCAGGGCCACAGAGGCTTCGTTGATGCCAGTACGTATCGTCGCGAGCGTGGCAGGGGCAGTTACGCGAGTCTCTGCGATGACGAGCAGTCGATCAGTACCCGTCTCAATGTCCGGCGTGCCGCACACCGCGACGCAACCGGTCCGTACTCCAGGCAGACGCCCTACGGCCGCTTCCAGCTCATACGGGAAAAAGTGACGCCCGGCCCGAATCACCAGATCCTTTACGCGGCCCGTGATAAACAGCTCTTCATCGGCGAGATATCCCAGATCGCCGGTATCGAGCCAATCATCGTGAATCAGCTGTGCAGTCAGCGCGGGGTTGTGAAAATACCCACGGGTCGAGGAGGGACTGCGGAATTCAATTCTGCCGATCGCTCTTTCGGATACCTCATTGCAGTCGGCATCGACAATACGAATCTGGTTACCGGGTAACGCGCGTCCACACGACACCAGTTCGAGCACGTCATCAGGAAATTCCGCTTGTGCTGCACGCTGCGAGTCAGCCAGTCGGACGCGACTGATACAGTCTGTCCGCACGCCTCGGCCAGGCTCCGAAAACGCCAGTCCAAGCGTGTTTTCTGCGAGGCCGTAGACAGGGGTCAGCGCAGTCTGCCTGAACCCATGGCTGGCAAAGCGTGCAGTGAATGCGCGCATGGTGGATGCACTGACGGGCTCCGCGCCGCAGAATGCCAGGCGCAACGAGGACAAATCGACGCCTTCGAGATCGGCGTCCTCGATCCTGCGTGTGCAGCGCTCATAGGCGAAGTTGGGTGCTGCCGTAATGGTGGCGTGGTAGCGACTGATTGTCTGCAGCCAGTGCGCCGGACGCGCAAGAAACGTCAGCGGGGACATCAGAACCAGTGGGATCCCGAAGTAGAGCGGGCCGAACCACGCTCCAATCAGTCCCATGTCGTGATACAGGGGAAGCCAACTTGCGAAGATGTCGTGCTCCGCGATCCGGGCAGTCTGACCCATCGCCCGGATATTGGCGAGCAGGTTCGCATGCGTGAGCACGACGCCTTTGGGCATGCCAGTGCTGCCGGACGTGTACTGAAGCAGCGCGACGTCGTCAGCGTGCGGGACATACCGTTCGGTATCCATCTCGCCCATGAGTTGAGGCGCCGCAACGATCTGGTGTAACGTTGGTATCCTGGCCTTGGCCAGAAGGCCGGCTCCAAACGCGTGTGAGGAGACAATCATTACACGTGCACGCGCATCATAAAGAATCGCCGCGTGCCGCGCCAGGTGATCGTCGATCCGTGCGGATTGCGCAGGCGGATAGACGGGCACGACGATGGCGCCGATGAGCAGTATGCCGGCGAAGCATGCGAAATAGTCGCTGCCCGTTGGCAGCATTAGTGCGACGGTATCTCCTGGATTGACGCCGACCTCGCGCAACCCGCGCGATACCCGCAGGGCGGCCTCGTGCAGCGCTGCATAGGTCATCGTATGTGATGCGGAGTCATCGTCGAGAAATGCGATGTGAGTGCGTTCCGGGCGTCGCGATGCATGCCACTGCAGTGCGTCGACCAGCGTTCTTGCATCAGTGGGCGGGTCCAGTGCACCGTCCGGCGCGCCAAGCTCGATGGCACCGATCGGGGATGTGGACCGCCCGGATGTTTCCCCCTCGAGGAAGCGCAGTAAATCACGTGGCGTTACCGCCTGCCCAAACAGATCAAGTGGAAAGCGCACGCCGAGCGCTTTCTCGATGCGGCTCAGCAGTTCGGTGCGAGCGAGACTGTCCAGCCCGAGATCACGTTCGAAGTGGCTCTCAAGTCCTACGGCAAGGGGCTTGTGCCCTCTGGGACTCATCTCTGCCGCAAAGGCATCAACTATCTCCAGCAACCGCTGGACGTTGGCCGACGAGCGACCGGCGGCGTCATCTTTCATTTCACGTGGCCGCGTTGGGGGGGCGGAGTTACAGCATAGGTGCCATGCAGAAGGCAGCGCTTGATCGTTATCAATTACGCAGTTATGCCTGGCGGTGCAATTGAGCCACGTATCGATACAATCGCATTTCGTAATCCTTAGACCAGGGCGCGGCGGAGTACCTTGCCGAGTTGGTCCAAAGGCAAGGTATCGCGGACTTCAACCAAGCTCGGAATCTTGTAGGCGCTCAGGTTGGCGCGGCAATGTGCCCGCACTTCAGCCACAGTGATGCCTATTGAAGACGGGACGACGAATAGTTTCACGGCCTGTCCCGTCCGCTCATCCGGCACGCCGATTGCCGCCGCGGTGGTTATGCCGGGGAGCGCAGACACCACGGCTTCCACTTCGGATGGATACACCTTGAAACCCGACACGATGATCACGTCTTTCTTGCGATCCACGAGCACGAGCATTTGCGTAGCAGTGAAGTAACCAACGTCGCCTGTGCGAAGCCAGCCATCGTGCGAGATGGCCTTGGCCGTCTCGTCAGGGTTCATCCAGTAACCGCGCATGACCTGCGGTCCCCGGACCCACACCTCGCCGATGCTTCCCGCGGCGACCAGGGCGCCGTCGTCATCGCGAATGCTGACTTCAGTTGAAGGCAATGGATATCCCACCGACCCGGAAAATTGCTTTGCATTCGCCGGATTCACACATACCACCGGTGATGCCTCGGTCAGCCCGTACCCTTCGACGATCGGCACTCCCGTTGCTGTCTGCCATCGCGCGGCAACGGACGGCTGAATCGCTGCGCCGCCACCGATGACCAGGCGCAGCCTCGACCAGTCGATAGCGCGGAAATGTGGTGCGTTGTGAAGTACGCGGAACAGCGTGTTTACGCCCAACATGGCGGTGGGCCGAGTGCGGCGCAAGGTTCTTACGAGCCCAGCGATATCGCGCGGATCCGTTACGAGCACATTGTGTCCGCCAAGCTCGACGAACGTCAGCAGACTCGCAGTCAGCGCGAAGATATGAAACAGCGGCAGCGGCGTGATAACGGTCTGAGGCGTAGAACAAAACGCCTCACCCAGCCATGCGCGGATCTGAGCAACGTTGGAGCTCAGGTTACTGTGTGTGAGCATTGCACACTTCGGGGTGCCTGTCGTGCCTCCAGTGAACTGCAACAGCGCCACATCGTCGAGGGAGGCAGAGGGGCGATTTCGCGCTTTGGGGTACTGGCGCGACAAGGCGGCACTGAATGTCCAGTACCTACGCTTTGTTGGGCGAATCGAGTCTCGAACAACGCGCTGCACAAAGTCGATGGCGGCACGCTTTCGCAGCGGAAGCAGATCGCCCACCGCGACGGATACGACTGCTTTCGCCTGATTCTCATCAAGAATATCGTCGAGTTTCCAGGCGAAATTCTCGAGTACCACGATCGCTGAAACTGCCGTCGTAGATAGCTGGATCTGAATCTCACGGGGTGTTGCAAGAGGGTTGACGTTTGCGACGATAAGTCCAGCGTCGAGTACGCCAAAGAAAGCCACTACATAGGGCAAGCCGTTCGGCAAGATGAGCGCCACGCGCTCGGACGGCTGAAGTCTGAATTCGGTGATGAGAAACCCCGAGAAACGGCGCGCATATTGCGCAACGTCCCGATATTCAATCGTATGATTGAATGAACTGAACGCCGGGCGTCTGGCGTAACGCGTGCAGGCCAGTTGGAACATTTCGGGTAATGTCCGGACGCTTGTAGCATCGATAGCTGCGACAGGCGGCTCGGCCCCGTGGCAGTCTATGGTATCTGCGCGTTTCATGGTTCGCGGGGCATGTGCTCGATGTGGCAGGCGCCGACGCAATAACGACTGTGCACCTGAGGCACCGTCTGTGCTTTTCAGGTTCCGCGTTTCCTGGCGCGGTGCGCCCGATGCAACGGGAGTCTTGCACGGATTCCAGAATACGCATCCCGCGCCCGGGTCAATTGAGCGGACAGACCGCTGAGGCTGGCGATCTGCCTGCGAAGGCGTGGATGAATGCAGGCCAGTCCGAGAACGAAGAAGGCTCCCGGCAGTATCAAAAGGCCAACGATTGCTGCGCTTTTCAACATGACTCCTCCAGAAACCGCATTTGTGTCGCCATGGACCTAGCATAGGTTTCATGTGTCCGGATGGATTGACGTGTGTCAAGACCCTCATAAACTCCGGGCTTATGCCCACGCAAAGTGTTCCTCGCATCCAATTCTCGCCGTCGGGCGGAGTCGGTCGTCGGAAGTCTAAATGGCGTGCCAGCGGAGCATTGTGATTGATCTACCAACGCCAAACCATCAGGCTACCGACGCGGCAGCTTTCTAAAGAATCTTCGGAGAAGGGCGGCGCCACCGACGATGACACCGGTCGCGAACAACCCTAGCAAAAACACGTAGCCGATTCGCTTGCGAAACTCGGCGACGCGTTCGTGGAGAACGAAACTTGTGTAAGAGGTTACGTCACTGGCGGCGTTGTGGTCTGTCGCCCGATATAGAAAGTACGAGCGGCAGATATCGTCGTCGGGTGGGGACGCGAAAAGCACGGAGCCCGGCACTATGCGTCCCACTTTTCGGCACTCAGGCGACATCATTTCCGTCACGATTGCGGTGTTGATTGGATGATCGACGATCGCACTCAGCCAGGTTGCGGCGATCGCCAACAACGTGCTTACAGCAATCGCAAAGGCCCATCTGGTTCGTCCACCCCGGCGGCGATTGTTTTCGACTTTCAAGGCGCTGCTCCGTAACTACCCTTCTACGCTTCTTCGCCAGCAAGGAGGACATGAACGTACCGGGTCTGCGCTATGTAGCAGATCGGGTGATCGACCAGGCTCGACCGACGTATGGACCGCGCGTCTACCAGGCATAGTTACAAGCTGGCATCTTCCTCCCAGTTTGATCTGAATCAATAACTCGTGTAACTCGCGTGATAGCTTAAATTCGGCCGATGTAATCCGCGTGGTGATAGCCCCGGATCCAGTCGGGGCCCGTCTCCAAGGTGACGACATGGGCAGGTGGCTTCTTATCGGATGTGCCTTCATTGCATTGATCGCCATCGCGGCGTTTGCGGTGCTGCAGTACGTTATTTGGCAGAACGCGGATTGACACGCTAGCGGTCACTGCGGCAAAAATCGCGGGCTTCAGATATGTTGCGTCTATTCCCCAGTCTGCCTTGCCACGCGCGGGCAGGCGGATGACATCAATATGGCCGGGAAGATTGCCGGCCAGTTCACTTTCTGTGTAAATAAAATAAAGCGCTACCATCCGCTCTGAATCGAGGACGCGGATCACGTGCAGAGCTTTTGAAGATCGGGTCTTGCGACTCTTCAAACACTGCCGCCTGTTTTGGCACCTGCCTCGTTACGCTTACTTTCCCAACCTGATGACAGGAAGCATCGGCCTGGGATATCGATCCCGTTTGGGGATTACCGAACTGGTTATCTTCGTGGGTCCTTGAAAGGTAGCAGGTTACGCCCTTCAGGAGGGGATCATCATATGCCGATATTTCTACTTCGCCGCCATACCGTTGCGAATGAGTTGAAATTCTGGCAAGTTCATCGCCGTGCGCTGCCAGGCTCGCGCATATCGCTACCGCTATCGGCAGAGTGCGTTGCAGCACAAGATATCGTTGCATGACGTTCTCCTCAACACGGTTGGGTGCCGACGTCAAACCCGAACTTCTTTCACAGACATCTAGAACGACACTACGTCGCGCCATCCATTGGAGCTTGACGCACGTCAAACGATGATTCGTCCCGGGCGCCATGCTGGTGTGGTGAACAATTTTTTACCAGGTCGGAGCCGCCGTGCGGGTATGCGTGACAAGTGCCACACGCTCGAGAAGCCGGGCCGGGAGGTAACCATGTCTATTTTTCGTGCGAGAGTATTTTCAACGTCACTTCTCGTTGGGGCAATACTGTGTGCCAGCGTGTCGGCGCAGCCGCTGCCGGCGCCAGCAGTGCAAAACGGGATCCGATATGTAACAGGCGGCATCGGAGAAGATGAAGTCAAGGCCTTCCATTCAGTCGCACCCAAATACAACCTGCGGGTCACGCTGTCGGCGAAGTCTGGTCATTACCTCTCCGATGTCGACGTGAGGATCTACGCTGGAACCCGATCTCTTCTGGTTGTAAGGACGGCAGGCCCATTCCTCTTCGCACATTTGCCTGCAGGCCAGTACCAGATCTGTGCGCGTGACAGACACGTAACAAAAACAAGGAAGGTCGTGGTTCCGGCGCGAGGCGGCATCGATGTTCATTTTTCCTGGGAGGATCCAGACAGGCACGACGTCATGCAGTTATGTACCGGGTGCCGCACACCTTGATCATCATGCGTGGCGTTGCCGGGCAGACATTTCGCGGAGCTTTGCACGGAGTTACACAGTAACTCCGTGTCCGGTGGATCTGCGTCGGTTCCGCCAGCCTGAGTTCACTGACAAGGGGAAGCACTGACGCAAATCAAACGGTGACGCGCGAGGAGCAGTGTTGCAATTCTAGACCTTGAGTGGATCACGGAAGTGGTGACCAGTTGCCCGCCCTGACAGACCTTGCTGCTTTAATGTTGAGCGAATAATGGAGACCGTCTTTTCCGTCAATGCAGTCAGCAAGGTCTACCCGATGGGGAGCGTAAGCGTGCACGCGCTCAACGACGTGACTCTGGAACTGGAAGCTGGAGAGTTTGTGGTTCTGCTGGGCGCGTCGGGCAGCGGCAAATCCACGTTGTTGAACCTGATGGGCGGACTCGATACGCCGACGGCCGGCACTATCAATTACCGCGACCATCGCCTCGACTCTGTGCCCGACCGGGACCTTACCCGATTCCGTCGCGAACACGTCGGCTTCGTGTTCCAGTTCTATAACCTCATACCGGGTCTCACCGCACGTGAAAACGTGGCGCTCGTGACGGAGATTGCAGCTCAGCCGCTTGATCCCGACGTCGCCCTGGATATGGTCAGCATCGGCACACTTGCCGATCATTTTCCTTCCCAGATGTCGGGCGGTGAACAGCAGCGGGTCGCGATCGCCCGTGCAATAGCGAAACGCCCAGATGTCCTGTTGTGCGACGAGCCAACGGGCGCGCTGGATTTCCAGACGGGGCGGGTCGTGCTCGAAGTACTCGAACGCGTCAACCGTGAGTTCGGAACCTTGACAATTGTCGTTACGCACAACGCTGTCATCGCTGACATGGCGAATCGGGTCGTGCGCATGAGCAGCGGCACAATCGTCGAAGATCGTCGAAACGCGAGGCGTTCGCGAGCCCGGGATCTGTCATGGTAAGTGCCCTGACACGTCTTCTATGGCGGGACCTCTGGCACATGCGGGCGCAAGCATGTGCTGCAGTGCTGATCGTGGCTTGCGGCGTGGCCACATTCGTCGCCATGCGCACGACGTATTTGAGTCTGCTGACGGCGCAGCAGGACTATTACGTGTCTTACCGCTTCGCCGAGCTGTTCGTAACGCTCAAGCGCGCCCCAATCGCAGTCGCATCGCGTATCGCGTCGCTGCCCGGTGTCGCTCGCGTCGATCCGCGCGTCGTGTCTGATGTCACGCTCGACGTGCCCGGTCTCGATGAGCCAGCGACCGGGCATCTCGTCTCGATTCCCGAGTTTTCCTGGCCGGTGCTCAACCTGCTGCATCTGCGAAGTGGCCGATATGTGTCGCCGGGTCGGGACGATGAGGTGCTGATGAGTGCTGCTTTCGCGGAAGCAAACAATCTTGATGTGGGGCAGCACGTCGGGGCTGTATTGAACGGTCGCTGGAAAGAGCTCAAGATCGTCGGTATCGCGCTTTCGCCAGAGTATGTCTATGAAGCAGGAGCCGGGTCCATTTTTCCGGACAATCGGCACTACGGCGTCATCTGGATGGGGCGTGACGCCGCGTCGGCTGCATTCAACATGGATGGGGCGTTCAACGACCTGGCAATCGCACTCGACAACAGCAGCCGGGTATCGGACGTGATCGCCCGGGTCGACCGCGAACTGGCACGCTATGGCGGGCTCGGTGCAATCACGCGTGAAGATCAGTTATCGCATCGCTTCATCTCGGACGAAATCGCACAGAACCGCACCACATCTACGTATGTGCCTGCGATCTTTTTCTGCGTGGCCATGTTTCTGTTACAGAGTTTGCTCAGCAGGCTGATCGATACCCAACGCACACAGATCGGTTTGATGAAGGCATTCGGATACGGAAACGCGCGGGTCGCACTGCACTATCTCCATATGGCCTCGCTGATCGCGGCGGTGGGAACCGCGATCGGCGTGGCAGCCGGGCTCGGGCTCGGATCCTATCTCACGGACATGTACGCGAGATACTATCGCTTTGCCCGTCTCGAGTACCAGGCTGACGGATCAGTCATGATCTCTGTCATTGCCGTAAGTTTCGTCACCGCAGCTGCGGGCACGGCGGCAAGCGTGGCGAAGGCTGGGAGATTGATGCCCGTCGAAGCACTACGACCCGTATTGCCACCCGCATTCGCCGCAGGCTGGGCGGAGCGGACCGGAATGTTCCGGCACCTCAGCGTGACCGGGCGAATGGTTGTGCGCAATATCGCGCGGCAGCCCGTCAAATCTGCGCTTTCCTGTCTTGCGATTGCCAGTGCGAGCGCGATCCTCGTGATAGGGGGATTCTTTTTCGATGCTATCGATTATCTCTTCGATGTGCAGTTTCAACGCGTTGAACGTCAGGACGTGACCATCACTTTTGCACAGCCACTGTCGCATCGGGCATTGTTCGCGCTCGAAAGCTTGCCCGGCGTGTTGACGGTCGAGCCGTTTCGCGATGTGCCGGTCAGACTCTCCTATGGATACCGCTCTCGCCGGATCAACCTCAGCGGAATCTCGACGACGGCAGCTATGCATCGCCTTGTCGATGAACAGGGGCGGCCGTTGCGCGTGCCCCCGGACGGGATGCTGATCTCGTCACAACTCGCGGACGCGCTGGGACTGCGCGCAGGTGACAGGATCACGGTGGAGTTACTCGAGGGCAAGCGCCAGACGCGACAGGTGATGGTGACGGGTAAGGTCGGAGAGCTGGTCGGCATTCGGGCGTACATGGATCAGCATTCCCTTGCGCGGCTGCTTGACGAGAGCGGCAACTGGTCAGGGGCGTGGCTGCAGACTGACGCGCGCGCGCTGGAGCCCCTGTACGGCACGCTCAAGCGTATGCCGGCCGTCAATACGGTGGCCGTCCGGCAAACGGTAATAGACAGTTTCCGCAAGATCATGGACGAAAGCGTGCGTCTTTCGACCACAATCAATTTTGTGTTCGCCTGCATCATCGCCTTCGGGGTTGCTTTCAACGGGATGCGTATCGCCTATTCGGAACGCGCACAGCAACTGGCATCGTTGCGCGTACTTGGCTTCACTCGCGCAGAAGTCGCCCGGATCCTCCTTGGCGAACAATTCGTGCTCGCTACGGCATCAGCGCCTATCGGCCTGTTGCTCGGATATGGCATCTGCGCGTTGCTGGTCCGAGGCCTGGCCACCGATCTGTACCGTCTGCCGCTTGTCATCGAAGCTCCGACGTTCGCGTACGCGCTACTCGTCACCGCCGGCTCGGTGGCTTGCTCCGGATTGGTCGTGGCGTGGAAGATCAGGCGCCTCGATATCGTCGCGGTCCTCAAGGCGCGCGAATCATGAAGCGCAACCGGATTCGGTCGGCCTCACTGATCGCTGTCGCGACGCTTGCAGCTGCCGCGGTCTTGGCGGGCGCGTTCTGGCCGAAACCGGTCGTTGTCGATACGGCACAGGTGAGCCGGGGAGCGCTTCGCGTCACGATCGACGAGGACGGGGAAATCCGGGCACATGACCGCTATGTCGTCACGGCGCCGATTACCGGCCGCCTGCTGCGCGTCACCATGCGCGAAGGCGATCATGTGCGTGCGGGACAGGTGATCGCGGTGCTGGTGCCCGTCCCTATGACGCCCGGTGAAAGTGCGGAGCAGCGTGCCCATGTGGAGTCGGCGGAAGCCGCTTATGGGGAGGCTCAGGCGCACGTCGATCATGTTCGTGCCGATCTCGAGCAGGCGCACAGGGAGTATCAGAGAGGCAAGGCATTGATCGAATATGGCGGCATCTCGAAGCAGGGGCTGGAACAACTCCGCGTCGCCGAAGCATCGGGCATGAGCGATCTCGATGCGGCCCGCGCGCGTGCGACATCTGCGGCAGCAGAAGTGCGAGCCGCGAAGGCGAATCTGAGAGCACTGGAAGCCGGACAGCCCGTGGAAGTCCGCGCTCCTGTCGATGCCGTGCTCCTGCGGGTTGACGAACGGAACGAACGGGTCGTGTCGGCCGGCGCTGCCGTGATGGTGCTCGCTGATCCATCGCGCTATGAAGTCGTCGTTGATGTGCTCTCAACGGACGCCGTCAAGATCAGTCCCGGGATGCGCATGTCAGTCGAGGACTGGGGCGGAGCTGTGCCAATCGATGCGAAAGTGCGGGTGGTCGAGCCGGGCGCTTTTACCAAGGTTTCGGCGCTGGGGGTTGAAGAGCAGCGGGTGCATGTCATCGCGGACCTGTCGGGTCCCCCGGGCCGGCTGAACGACGGGTATCGGGTTCAGGGCAGGATTGTGGTCTGGGAACGATCTGACGTGATAAAACTTCCCATCGGCGCGCTATTCCGTTGTGGGGAGCAATGGTGCGTTTTCACCGTCGAGCGCAAGCGAGCTATACAGCATGTTGTGCAAATCGGACAGCGCAATTCCGAAGAAGCGGAGATGCTCGACGGTCCTGACGGCAATCAGATCGTGATCGTATATCCACCCGGCACTCTGACAAATAATGCCCGAGTTCTGCCACGCTAGAAAAGTCTTACGTGCTGCATGCTCCCTGCGGCTCGAGTGTTGTGTGGGCGGGTCGGTTCGATTATCCGCGCAATCAGTTTCAAGCTCGTCACATCGACGTTCAATGTTTCGCGGTGAACCTGCAGTCTGATCTTCCCGGAAATATCGATTCGACGCAGGCCGGGTACCGCACGGATGCATTCATACCTTATGCTGAAAGCAGCGATTTCAAATCGGCTCCAGCTTTTTTATTTGAAACTCGAACCCCTTGTGATCTTTCCGCCATGCCACGTCCGTTTCACTCAGTCGAGCTTGTCCTGCTGGCCGTCTCGGCCGGAAGCCTCGTAACGGGCATCGTGCTTGCCGCGCTCGGACACGCCGCTCTCGCGCAGGTGCTGTGGGCCGTTGGAACCTTGCCTGTCCTGCTGGCGCTGCTGGTGTCGACCGTCAAGACGCTGCGACGGCATGAAGCGGGCGTCGATGTGCTCGCGCTTCTTGCCATCGGTTTCGCACTGGGCCTCAGCGAGTTTCTCACCGCCGCCGTGATCTCGCTGATGCTGGCGAGCGGACGGGCGCTCGAAGCGTACGCACAGGCGCGGGCACACCGCGAAATGACTGCCTTACTAAGTCGCGCTCCGCGTCACGCCAACCGCTTTGAGGGCGGTGAGTGGCGCCGTGTCGAACTGGATGCGGTACATCCCGGCGATCGTCTGCTGGTCCGAAGCGGTGATCTCGTTCCTGTCGATGGCTCGTTAATCGGCCACGCTCAATTGGATGAGTCCACGCTCACCGGGGAGTCCATCATCCAGCAACGCTCACCCGGCGAACCGGTCAATAGCGGCGTCGTAAGTGTCGGCGCGGCATTCGAGATGGTCGCTGCCGCGAGCGCGGCAGACAGTACGTTCGCCGGGATCGTGCGAATGGTGCAGTCAGCGCAGCGCGAGCGCAGTCCAGCAAGCCGTCTTGCCGATCGCTACGCGTTGTGGTTCGTGTTTGCCGCCCTTGCACTTGCCGCGGGTAGCTGGATGATCTCCGGAGAAATCAACAGGGCGCTTGCGGTGCTTGTCGTTGCAACCCCGTGCCCACTGATTCTTGCGGTTCCTGTGGCCATTGTTTCCGGCATGTCGCGTTGCGCGAAGCGCGGCGTGCTCGTCAAAGGTGGGGCTGCATTGGAAAGGCTCGCGCAAGCGAGCGTGCTGTTCTTCGACAAAACAGGAACGCTGACGGGAGGGCACGCGCGCCTCGTCGCAATTGAAGCCGCTACCGGCACGTCTCCCGGGACGGTCCTGCGCCTTGCTGCATCTCTTGGCCAGGCATCTGCGCACGTCATATCCGAAGCGGTGACTGCGGCTGCACGCGAGCGCAATCTCGTCTTGTCACTACCCAGCCGGGTCGAGGAGCAGCCGGGTGCCGGGGTAAAGGGCGAAGTAGATGGCCATTTCGTCGCGATCGGCTCTTATGTCTTTGTGGCGTCGCTCGCGACGCCAGCATCCTGGAGCGAAGTTTTCCTTCAACGCCTGACGTACGAAGGCGCTTCCGCCGTATTCGTCGGGGTGGACGGCAGCATGGTCGGGGCTCTGCAGATGGCTGATCAGATCCGGCTTGAAACCCCACGCGCGCTGCGGCTGCTCAGGCACGAGGGCATCAAACGGCTTGTCATGCTCACGGGCGACAGACGCGATGTGGCCGAAACGGTGGGGGCAATGCTGGGCGTCACGGAGGTGCGATCCGAGCTGTCTCCGGCGGACAAGCTTGCAGCGATCCAGACGGCACGCCGTGAAGGGCCAGTCGTCATGGTTGGCGATGGCATCAACGACGCGCCCGCGCTTGCAGCTGCGGACGTCGGCGTTGCGATGGGCGCACGAGGCGCGGCGGCGTCCTCCGAGGCGGCGGACGTGGTGCTGCTGGTCGACCGGCTGGACCGGCTTGTCGAGGGGTTTCGGGTGGCGAAACACACGCGGCGAATTGCCGTCCAGAGCGTGATGGCGGGCATTGCACTGTCGGTGGCGGCAATGATCGTCGCCGCGTTCGGGTTTCTGCCGCCCCTGCCGGGCGCGTTGCTTCAGGAGATCATTGATGTGGCCGTCATCGCGAACGCGCTACGCGCGTTGCGGATCCGTTCGACGGCAATGGTGGGCGGCCTTGCCCGTGATGACGAAGATCGCTTGAAGACCGAGCATGTTGAACTTGGCCCAGTAATCGAGCAGATCAGGGAACTCGCGGACAAACTGCCCGGTTTGCCGGGACCATCCGTGGCGGGTGCCCTCGCCAGCATGAACGATTTGCTCGCACACAAGCTCGTTCCGCATGAACAGCACGACGACCTGGAAGTCTATCCGGGCCTTGCAGCCCTTCTCGGCGGAGAAGACCCGATGGCGGCGATGAGCGCCATGCACCGAGAAATCTTCCGGATCTCCCGTTTACTTCGGCAGATGACGGACACAGTGCCAGCCGCGGGACTCGATCCCGATAGCATCCGCGAAATCCAGCGCCTGCTGTATGGACTCGATGCGATCGTACGCCTGCATTGTGCCCAGGAAGAGGAACTGTTCCATACGCTCGGGGAAGGAGCGTAAAGACCGATTTCCTGTATGTGTGCGCTGGTATCGTTGTGGGCAGCGAAATACATCAGGGTCGATTACCCGGCATCCTGACCGCGAATATAGGAATTCCGTCTGAGTTCAACGGCACTGGCGCGGCAGTGCCGGCTTAGTCCCACGATAATTGAAATCACAATTGGTTTATGTGCGCTGCGGCTCAGGCGTCCTGTGTGCCGACGAGCAGTAGTGGGGATTGCGTAAGATGTGCGACTCTCCCCGCAACGCTACCAAACAGCCAACGTGATATACCACGCCTGCCATGCGTGCCCATCACAATCAATTGCGCGTGACAGTTGCTGGCTTCGCGAACGATGGTATGGGCCACATCGTCGCTGGTACGACGCGTCTTCACAAGTGCGGTACTCGACCGTATCGACACATGCGAAAGAACCGGCTCCGCGGCCGCGAGTGCATGCTTGCCTTCATCGAAGAATGCGTCCTCCAGTGCGTCGATGGGAACGAAGTCGCTCAGCCGTACCGCGCGATCGATCACATAGATGGCTCGCAAAGAAGCGTCGGGTGCCGCAAACCGCACACCAAAGCGCAGCGCGGTTGCCGCATGTGGACTTCCGTCGACCGCGAACAGGATGCGCTCCGGCAAGTGTTCGTTCTCGACGTTATAGCCTTCGGGTACTACAAGCAGCGGGCAGTGCAGAAGTTTTGACAACGCCTCGGAGACGGTCCCCTCAATCCAGCGCGTCAGCCCATGGTGGTGGCGCGCGCCTACGACGATCAGTTCGGCTTGCCATGCATTGGCTGCATTCACCAACGCTTGAACAACGACCCCGCCGCGCTTCGAGAGGTCAACCACTTCCGTCTCGATGCGTACGTCACATGACGCCAGTGAAGCTTGGGCCTGTTCGAGCGCCGCGGCCGCATCCTTCAGCAGTTCTTCGCGCACTGAATCCAGCGTGTGGCCGACATGCCGACCGCTCGGAAAGAGTGTATGCGGATTCTCGGCCACGCTCACGAGCCGGACTTCGCCACCGTGCGGGAGGAGGTGACTCGCGTAACGGAGCGCATTGCGCGATGCTTTCGATGAATCAACAGCAATGAGTACTCGGCGTGGCAATGCCGGATTGATGTCGTCGGGTCCAATCGAATTCATGGTTTACCCAGTAAGCTTATCGACCGCCATCTGTCAAGCCGGACGCCGCTGCCGCAGCTCGCTCAAGCCGACATAGCGGGGACACATACCAACTTCAGAAGCGATGGTCGTAGTTCAACCGGATCTTCGTGGGCTTCGGCTGATCCTTCTGCGTAACAATCAGATCAACGTGGTAAATGCCACTCCACGGCATCTCGAAGTCGTTGTCATATGTGACGGCGCTGCCCACCTTGACGGCATCCAGGCGCCTCTCGACTGGCTTCGTGTGAAAGTGCGTATCGTGGGCCCGGGGGCCTTTGACGCTGGCAAGTACAGTGGCGTCGCTCACGCGTCTGCCCGTGGCCGCCTCAAAGATTGCAACGGTCAGATGGTACTGGTTGGGACTCGGAGCGGTGATGTTGCTCGCCGCGTTCGATCCGGATTCTCGCAGCTTGCTGGACGGAATCACGCCGTAGTGAACGGTGAGACCGTGTGCAGTGACACTGTGGGAAAGATCGTCTGCGTAAGCAACAGCGCATACGCCAAGAAGAAGCGTCGTAAAGATTGCGTTGATCAGCTGGAGCCGCATGCGCATGTGAACCTCCCACCTGATTGATCAGGCAGACTGTGGATACCCGTGATTCTGGCCTGCTCATTGATATCGTCGCGCCTTGCGGTTTGGGTGGCTTGATTCAGATCAATCATTGCGGGCATACCAGCTCACCTCGACTTCGAGTCCGCCGAGATGTGAGCGACGCACGTCGACGCTTGCCGCGTGAAGGTCGACAATTCGCTGGACGATCGACCAGCCAAGACCACTACCGCTTTCGCTGGTACCCGGAACCCGGAAGAAGCGCTCACCCAGCCGCGAGCGATCCGCATCGGCGAGTCCTGGACCGCTGTCTCCAACCGACAGGGATGCGTTGGCGCCATCTGTCGTCGTTCTGATCAGCACGGATGCCCCAGGCGGGCTGTAACGGATGGCATTGTCCACGAGATTTCGCACCAGGGCCGCGAGCAGCATGTCGTCGCCTGCGACGTGGCAGGGTCTTTCGCCTTCGAATTCCAGTGACAACTGCTTCGCGATCGCCGTTGGCGCCAGTTCTGCGACGACACGCTGTGCAAGCGCACTCAGGTCCACCTTCGTGAGTGCGAGGGTTGCCCCGGACTCGAGTCTTGAAAGCACCAGCAGCTGGTTCACGAGACGCGTCGCGCGATCACACCCTTCGAGAGTGGCGCGTAACGCGTGCTGACGAAGGGCGTCATCCGTTTCGGCCAGCGCAACTTGAGCCTGCGTCCGAATCGCCGCAATAGGCGTGCGCAATTCATGTGCGGCGTCCGCAGTGAACCGGCGTTCTGCTTCCCATACCGTCTGGATACGCTCGAAGAGCTGATTGAGCGCGTCGAGCACCGGGGACAGCTCGGCAGGGGGTTGGGGCATCACGACGGGAGCAAGATCATCCGGGCCACGCTGGGCAATGCTTCGGCCCAGTTTCTTGAGCGGCGTCACCCCTTGCCGCACGGCCCACCAGGTCGCAAGTCCAAGAAGGGGCAAGGCGGCGGCCATAGGCCATAAGGTACCGCGCAATACCGCTAGCAGTATCGCGGTGCGCGAATCGATACGCTCGCCGACGTAGACGTGTGTATCCTCGCCTGTACCTCGCACGGAAAACACGCGCCACGCGTTCCCGTCTATCTGCACGGTCGCGAAACCCTGTTCGAACTCGCCTTTGGCGGGAATCATGGGCTCAGTCGGTGCATTGGCCGAGCGCACGACTGGCTGCCCTTCGTGAAAGATCTGGAAGGCAACCTTGGGTGCATACGGATGAGGTACCCGTGTATCGATCTCGTCATCGTCGTCAATCGATTGCGTCTGCTGCACGATCAGCAGAGCCGCTGCCTGCGCGAGGTGACTGTCGAGCAGTTCGTCGAGCTCGCTGCGGGCGTCACGCCAGATAAGAAGCGCGGTAATCAGCCATACGCCTATCACGCCGCCGATGACCAGCACCAGCAGACGACCCTGCAATGAGCGAGGCAGAATCATCACGTAGCGCAACCCTCTCGCATCAGTACGTACCCGACGCCGCGAACTGTTCTGATCAGCTCGCTGCCGAGCTTGGCGCGCAGGCGATGGACGTGCACCTCAACTGCGTTGCTCTCCACTTCCTGACCCCAGCCGTACATGGCCTGTTCCAGCTGTTCGCGCGACATCACGCGGCCCGCATTCAGCATGAGCACGTACAGGAGGTCAAACTCGCGCGTGGAGACGGTGACGGGATCTCCATTCCGGTAGACAAGCCGTGCCGCCGGTTCAAGTGTGATGTTTTGCACTTCCAGTTTTTCCTGCGGCTGACCGTGTGCGCGGCGCACGAGCGCCCGCAGGCGAGCGGCAAGCTCCAGAAGGTCAATGGGTTTGACGACGTAATCGTCGGCACCGATGTCGAGTCCACGGACGCGATCGGGGACCGTGTCGCGTGCGGTCAGCACCAGTACGGGCATGGTCACGCCCGCGCGACGGGCCGACGACAGCACGTCGATACCATCCTTGAGCGGCAGTCCGAGATCGAGCACTGCTGCAGCATAGGACTGGGTACGCAGTTCCGCTTCGGCCGCCTGGCCGTCGCGAACCCAGTCGACCTGAAAGCCCGCCTGCCGAAGGCCCGCGCGAATGCCATCGCCAAGCAACGGATCGTCTTCGACGAGCAGGATACGCATGATGTTCTTGACCTTTGAGGGGCATCAATCGGCATCATCGCGGTCGGTCTGGTGTGAAGTCGCTGCGTTGCTACCGGGCGCTATTGGCGCAGGTGCGACTTGCCACTGCCACCACCAGAACGCAAGCACACCCGCCAACATGATCGCCGCGACGCTTTTCCATGCGCGCCTGATGCCTTCGTCGGGGTGTCCTGTCTTGTATCCGCTCAGCATCGCGCCGACCAGATTCTCCCGATGAAGCCGGCTGCTCACAATCACCCCGGCCACATGTACAGCAACCAGCGCAAGCATGAGGCTGGCCAAAACCTCGTGCACTTCACCGAGCCAGTTTCCTCCGACATCGTTATAGGTCGCCCAACCCGTCATGGTCAATGCGCATGCCAAAGCCAGCATGGTGACGATGACGACCGCGCCGGCCGGATTGTGTCCGACATGCCGTTGCGGGTGGCCAAGCAATATCCCCAGGAGATACTTCCACACGGAGGTCGGACCGCAAACGAAGCTGGAAAAACGGGCGTATTTCGTTCCGACCAGCCCCCATGCCATTCGAAATATCACGAGACCACCTGCCGTATAGCCTAGCGCGACATGCACCAGCCGCCAATGCTCGCTTTCCGCGGTCAGCCATGCGCCGGCAAAGCAGGCCGCGAACAGCCAGTGGAATAGCCGTACGGGCGCATCCCAGACCAGAATGCGACGTTGTGTCGTGTCGCCGGCACTGCTGTTATTGCGGTATGCGGATGAAGTGTTCATTGAAATTTCCTTGATCGGCGCGGGTATGGCACGCCGCGCAATTTGACGCGCTCTTGATCATGGGCCGCTTCCATACGGCGGCAGGCACTTCTGCATGCTCTTGGCGGAACCAGTGAGAGCGGGTAATGCGATCTTCGGGCGGAGCGGCGTGCGCGGCCGCGTCTGCTTCCGAATTTGCGGCGAGCCACGTCGAAATCTGCCGGACGGAGTCTGCGTCGAGTGACGCATCGGTGCCGAAATGGTGCTGCAGGTTGTCCAGAATGCGCTGCCATGACGCGGCAGGCAGCATGCCCGGCGGATAGGCAAGATGGCAGGTTGCGCACTCCTGCCGATACCTGGGCAGCACATTGACCTGACTAAACGTCCCTTCAGATTCCGCGGCAGCGATCGGGACCGTCAGGGCGGCCACTAGCGCGACGACACAAACTTCGACACAACGGGGCACAAGGTGAAAAAGCATAGGAAGCGCTCCGGCGGAGAGAAACTTCGATAGTGGGAAAGGCGCCTACGGCTTCAGCGTCAAAAGCCACGCAAGCAGATCCGCCTTCTCGGCTGCGCTGCACTCACGTCCCACGACGTCGTTGCAATTGCGACGGAACCATTTCTCGGTCTTGGAGGCGTCCGTAAAGCGCTCGGGGTTGAACGCTGGGGCCAGTGGCGCGATCGACTTGCCTGTGGCGGCATGCCTGCCCGTCTGCGTGGGCACTGCGCCGTGGCACGAAGCGCACTGCCACTCATGGCCATGTGACGCATTGAAGAACTGTTGCCCACGCGACGGGTCCGGTTCCGCATTGCCCGACTGGGTACGGTAAGAGCCGAGGAGATCCGATGGCGTGGCAGCATTGGCTGTCGACATTGAAGTCATGGCAAGGACCAGCAGAAGTGACCCATACAAACCCGGCAGCGAGAGAGGCGATTTGCTCACGAGAGTCTCCGGTAGATACAGATTATCCTGGGCGAACTTCCTTACCGGAGTCTTAACGCTTCAATCTCGCCGTTTGCTCACGATGCGTTTGCTGTAACAGCGCATCCGCTCCGGATTAAGCTTTCCGAAGGCCGTCAGCAGCTCGCGCATAACGGCCCAAGCCGCTCCTCCTCCCACCTTTATACGGCAGTGCAGACTGTGATCGCAGCGCGTCGATCCTTTGATGCGGGTCAAGGGGTGGGTCCGATCGGCGGGTAATGTTAAATGCGGCTTCAATCCCGCTTGCCGCCACCGCGGAGACTTCCATGAAAAAGCTTCTGTTCCCTGTCGCAATCTGCATTGTGTTGAGTTCGCCGATGCTCCATGCGGCGTCAAAGGACGCAACTGCCGCACAAAGCACGTCAAAGGCCCAGAGCACGGACACGGCGGCATTCGACAAGAACCTGGCTCAATTCCAGGAGCAGATGAAGACGATGCAGGCGCAGATGAACCAGATCCGACAGACGCAGGATCCGAAGGAACGCCAGAAGCTTCTGCAGCAACACTGGGCGACGATGCAAGGTGCGATGACCACGATGCACGGGATGTGGGGCCCCGGCATGATGGGGCACGGAATGATGGGGCAGGGGATGATGGGCGGCGGCTGGGGCCACATGGGAGGGTACTACTCCAGACTCAGTCCCGAGCAACTGCGGCAGCGTCAGTATATGACCGACCAATACCTGCAGATGCAACAGGAAATGATGAACAACATGATGTGGCAACAGCAATATTTAACGCAGCCTCCCGCCTCGCCGCAGTGAAGTGCGCGACGGGCGGTGATCGGATTATCTGCAGGACTGGCAACTACCGCCGGTTAGCGCGGTTGTTCCCGGACTCCGCAGATCAAAAGGTTTGATTCGATCTTCATGTCCATCCTCCCGACCAAAGCCGCTTGAGCGCAGAATCGATCGCCTGGCTGCCGGACACCAATGTGGCGGTGGCGAGGGTTGAAGTCGGCTACGGCTTCCCGTCAATTGCGGACAGGTATGGCGCCATCTTCTCGATCTTGTCGGAAGGAAATGGTGCAGCATAGACCATCCGCATCTTGTTCCCCTCGGTCTGCCACGCTTCGAACGACAAGGGCGGTTGTCGCAACACCACTCCAAGAGAGTGACAGATGATGAAGTGGGCATTGCCTGCAAGCGCGATGATGCTCCTGTTCCATACTCGAATGGGTATTCCTGCCTCCTTCGCTTCGATGCATCCACGTTCGATGGGCCGACAGGTCAAGCCTATGCGGTGCGGGGACGTCTGTTTTGGTACACATCAACGCAGGCGCTGCGCGTTGCGTTGATGGAAAGGCGACCCGGAACTGGGACTTCCTCAATAAAAACCGTTGGCCCGTGGGCCGTGCGAATTGAGGTGCCTCAGCCAACGTGTGGCCGATTCGAGTGATGCCGCCAAGGGGAGTCCGGGAGTCCGTGAGCTTATGATCGGGAAACTCAAACGGACATGGCGACCTTGGCGACCATGCCGACGGCAATGAGTCCAGCGACGAGCGCGAAGCCCTGTTGCAGCCTGTTAGCGCTCATCCGGCTGGCGACGAGCCGCCCGGCCAGCATGCCGCCTAATGCGCCCGCAGCGAACGGCGCGCCCACTGGCCAGTTCATGTGACCTGAAATCGCCGTCGAGATGACGCCAGACGCGGACACAAGCGTGATGACAGCGAGCGATGTCGCCATGATTGTCGGCACCGGCGCATTGGTCGCTTTCCTCAGCGCAGGGACAATGACGAAACCTCCGCCCACGCCGAGCAGGCCGGACAGGAAACCCGCGCCGATACCCGCGAAGGCGAGTGCGCGCGTGCAGGCGGACGTCCATACGAAGCGGCCTGTGCCGCTATTGAGCTGGCATGGTTGTAAAGCCGCACCGCTGCGAACTTCGTGAGGCGTGCCGGTGGTAGCCTGTCGGAACATCCGGAGCGCGACGTACGCCAGCACGCCGGCAAAGACGAGTGTGAGCGGTCCGTTCGGCAGCCGATGGGCAAGCCACAGGCCGACGGGCGAAAACGCCGTACCGGTTACGGCCATCAGCGCCGCGGCGCGGTACCGGACGATGCGGGCCTGCAGCCCCATCAATGCGCCGAGCGCGGCGGAGACGCCTACAGCCAACAGCGCGATGGGCGCGGCCTCGGCAATGTTCAGATGCAGCACAAACAGCAGCAAGGGCACTGCGAGGATGGCTCCGCCTGCACCCGTGAGCGCGAGGATGAGGCCGACGACAAGACCGAGTGCGGCGCTGCTGGCAATCACGTGTTCCATCGAACAACCTTTGTCTGTTCAACTGCGAGTCTTTCGCGGATAGTGCAGATTGCCGCTCACGCGTGCTGCGTTGCGGCTTTCGCCCGCTCGATCAGTTCGAAAACGGCCATGCCGGCAACCATTGCCGCCACGAAACCGACAGCCTTGGGATAGCCCGCGCCCAGCGCGACAAGCGCGGGACCCGGGCAGAAACCGGCGAGACCCCAGCCGATACCGAAGGCGGCGCTACCAAGTACCAGCCTCGGCGTGATGGCCGTGCTGACGGGAAGTTGCATCGGCAATCCAAGGAATGACCTGTCATGGCGTCTGGCTGCGAAAAATGCAAGCGAACCGACCGCGATGGCGCCAGCCATTACAAAGGCGAGCGACGGGTCCCACCGGCCAGTCAGATCGAGGAAACTCAACACCTTCGCCGGGTTTGCCATGCCAGAGACCATCAGGCCAACCCCGAAAAGCAGGCCAGCGAGCAATGCTGTAACGGGTGCGATAAGCGTTGTTTTGACGTCCGCCATATCAGCCTCCGAGCAGGTGACGTTGTACAAAGACAGTCAGAAACCCGGTAGCCATGAAGGTTGCGGTAGCGACGAGCGAGCGCACAGATCCCCGGGAGAGACCACAAACGCCGTGGCCGCTAGTGCAGCCGCCGGCATAGCGGGTGCCGATACCGACCAGAAACCCGGCTGCAAGGATCGCGCCCCAGCTCGCCTCGATTTCCGCCTGCGCAGACTTGCCCAACAGTCCCGCGATGACGGGCGCGCCTACGAGCCCCGCCAGAAACGCGAGACGCCAGTTGACGTCATCGCGCGGCCAGTTCAGCAGGCCGCCGAATATGCCGCTGATTCCTGCGATGCGTCCGTTGAACAGCATCAGCACGGCAGCCGCGGCTCCGATCACAAGCCCGCCTGTTAGCGAGAAGCCCGGTGTGAAATTTCCTGGGTCGATCAGCATGATGCGCCTCCTTACTGCTTCGGGCAGAACTGTTCATAAAGTACGGCCATCACGGCAAGCGCCTGCGGACTCGCCACCGAATAGAAGATGTTCTTGCCTTCCCTGCGAGTAGCGACCAGGTCGTTTTCCCGCAATACGCCCAGTTGCTGCGACAGCGTGGGCTGACGGATACCGAGTTGCTCCTCGAGTTCGCCGACGGACAACTCGCCTTGCGAAAGCTGGCACATCAGCAGAAGGCGATCGGGATTGGCGAGCACCTTGAGCAGGACGCATGCATCTGCTGCGCCGGCCTGCATGGTGGCGAGATCGATGGTGAGACGAGGTTTTTTCATAAGTGATGTTCAATCTATGTCAACATAGTATATTGAAAAATAGATTGTATATGAATAGAATGATTTCATTCCCGGAGATAGCCATGCACCCGACCATTCATCCTTTCTTTGACCGCGCCACCTGGACTGTGACCTACGTGGTGTTTGCGGGGGACCATGCCGGATGCGCCATCATCGACCCGGTGCTGGACTACGATCCCAAGGCTGGGCGGACGTCGACAGACAGTGCCGACAAGGTGATCGCTTTCGTGCGTGAGCATGCGCTGCACGTCGAATGGATCCTGGAAACGCACGCCCACGCCGACCATCTTTCCGCTGCCGCATATCTCAAGCGGGAACTGGGTGGTCGCATCGCGATTGGCCAGCACATCCGGCGCGTGCAGGGGGTATTCAAGTCGCTATTTAACCTCGAGCCGGCTTTCCGTCTGGACGGCTCGCAATTCGACCACCTTTTCGAGGACGGCGAGACGTTTGCCATTGGAGAGTTGACGGGCAGGGCGATGCATGTGCCAGGGCACACGCCGGCCGACATGGCGTACCAGATCGGGGACGCCGTGTTTGTCGGCGACACGCTTTTCATGCCCGACGTCGGCACCGCGCGGTGCGACTTTCCAGGCGGTGATGCGCATGAACTGTATCGCTCGATCCGCAAGCTGCTGGCCCTGCCGGCCGACATGCGGCTATTCATGTGCCATGACTACCCGCCCGAGGGACGCGGGCCTGCATGGGAAACGACGGTCCGCGCACAGCGGGAACGCAACATCCACGTGCACGACGGTGTAAGCGAAGAGCAGTTCGTCGCCATGCGCCAGGCACGCGATGCGACCCTCGCGATGCCGACGCTGATCCTGCCCGCGGTGCAAGTCAATGTTCGCGCGGGTGAGTTTCCGCCACCAGAGGCGAACGGAGTGCGGTACCTCAAGATCCCTCTGAATGCTGTCTGACGCACCACAGATCGTGCGCGTCCGTCAGGTGAGGGCGCGTCCCGGTCCGATGTCCACAAATTAACTGTTTCAGGAAGCAGGCCATGGATGTCCATTCCCTCACTCCAGATGTTTCGGTCTCGCCGCAGATTTCCGTCGCTGACGTCTCGACGCTACAGACGCTAGGATTCAGATCAATCGTTTCTCATCGGCCGGATGCGGAAGCGCCGGACCAGCCTAACTTCGAGGAAATCGCGCAGGCGGCAAAGGCCGTCGGTCTGAAGGCAGTTCATCAGCCGGTGCCCGCAGGCCAAGCCTCAGATAGGCAGGCGGCCGACTTTGCAGCGCTTCTCGCGGAACTACCCAAGCCGGTGCTGGCGTATTGCCGCACGGGTACGCGGTCCGCGACGTTGTGGGCGCTGTCACAAGCTAACACGCTGAGCGTGGCGGAAATTGAGCGAACGACGGCGAAGGCGGGCTACGAACTCAAGGCAGTGATGCGACGTATTGCCAATGCTGGAAAAGTAGCGCCCGGCGTTGTCGAAGCAGAACATACTGTGGTGATTGTCGGCGGCGGTGCAGCCGGTATTGCCGTGGCCTCGAGCCTGCGCGCCCGCGATCCTTCACTGGATATCGCGATTATCGATCCCGCCGACGTGCACTATTATCAGCCCGGCTGGACGCTCGTGGGAGCGGGAGTATTCGACTCGGGGGACACCGCGCGCACGATGGCGTCGCGTGTGCCGCGCGGCGTGCGTTGGCTCAAAGCCGCGGTGGTGGCATTCGAACCGGACAGTCACGCGGTGGTGCTTGAGGGGTGCCGGAGAGTGCGTTATCAGCGGCTCGTCGTTTGCCCGGGCATCAAGGTTGACTGGCACGGTGTCGAGGGCCTCGTCGAGACAATGGGGCAAAACGGCGTGACGTCGAACTACCATTTCGACCTCGCGCCGTATACTGCGGAACTTGTCAAGACGCTCCGCGGTGGCAAAGCATTGTTTACGCAGCCGCCGATGCCAATCAAATGTGCCGGCGCCCCGCAGAAGGCCATGTATCTCTCGTGCGATACGTGGCGTAGAAACGGTACCTTGCACAACACGCAGGTGCAGTTCTTCAGCGCGGGCACGGCGCTGTTCGGCGTGCCTGACTACGTACCGGCATTGATGAAGTATGTGGAAGCGTACGGCGTTGACCTGCGTTTTGGCCATACATTGAGGAGTGTCGATGGTCCTCGGCGTCGCGCCGTATTCGAACGCGTGTTGCCTGACGGCAGCAGGGAAACAGTCGAAACCGACTTTGACATGATTCATGTGGTGCCGCCGCAGACGGCCCCGGATTTTGTCCGCGCAAGTCCGCTTGCCGACGTTGCTGGCTGGATAGATATTGACGCCAGCACGTTGCGCCACAAGCGGTATGAGCATATCTATGCGCTGGGCGATGCCACCAGCACAACGAATGCCAAGACGGCGGCAGCTGCGCGCAAACAGGCACCCGTCGTTGCCCATAACGTGCTGGCGAGTCTCGGTCGCGCCAGCGGATTGGCGACTTACGATGGCTACGGTTCGTGCCCGCTCACGGTCGAGCGGGGTAAGGTGGTACTGGCCAAGTTTCTTTATGACGGCATGGTCGCGCCCAGTTTTCCCGCGTGGCTGCTCGACGGCACACGACCGTCGCGTCTTGCCTGGTTTCTCAAGGAGCGGATTCTGCCGCCGCTCTACTGGGACGGCATGCTCAAGGGGCGCGAATGGCTGGCGCGACCCGTACTTGATGATAGATAACGCGATGGAAAGAAACTGTCCGATGCGAAGAATCGCGGCAGCATCGCGGTCAATGCCGAATCGGGCCTGACCCACTGCCGCAAGTAACCGTGTGAACAATCAAGGAAGGTGCCGTGGTCAGCCTGAACGGAAAACAAGCTCCGCCGGGTCTCTAAGGAGCCGACGGTCGAAAGCTGCTTTCGCACTGTCGAAATCGTCGTCAGCGTTGCCATTACTTCGGTTAACTGAATTTTCTATCCTCGGGCTTTGAATTATCAGAGGAGCTCGCCGAAGATCGCTGCGCGTGACCGCGGGTATTCTTGCCATGCCGAGAGCGAAAATGACGGTCACCCTCGAAAAAGGCGGCAAGCAGCCATTGCGATTTTCTGAATGCAGCGCGTGCCAGCGGCTTGTCAGTCCGAATTGACTTGAGTACGGCGCAGACGACTCAACCTCGATCACTTGTTGGCATCTTCTGCTCGACACGCCTGGGCAAAGGCAGGATTCGGGGAAGAATGTTTTCCGACTTGAGTACCCGGTGCGCGACCACCCCCAACACGTGGAACCCGACGAGTGCAGCCAGCCCGTAGGCCGTCAGCGCATGCAGCTCCCCCAACCAGTGCGACAGCTCGCGGCTTTTTGATACTAGCGTTGGCAGCGAGACGAGGCCGAAGCAACTTGCCACGTGTCCGGCCGCATTGGTCTTCAGCCAACCGAGCAGCGGAATGACGAGCATCAACACGTAGAGCAGGTGATGAACGGCCTTCTCGGCGAGGTAAGCCGGCGTGCCGGCCCGGTTGGTCGACGGCGGCAACCGACGCCGCATCCGAAACCGGTTCGCGACGCGGACCGAGACCAGAAAGAGGATGACGATGCCGATCGACTTGTGGAGTGTGAGCAGATCCTCGTTATCGTCAAGCATCAAGCCGATGATCAGATTGCCAATCAGCGCGACGGCCAGCAACCAGTGCAGCAAGCTGATCGAGAAGGGGTAGCGGGACGTGTGTTTCATGTACGGGATTCCTGTGCAAACGCGTTTCAGGTTTGTCAGCCGAGCAGGTCGTGATAATGCTTCCTGGTACCGTTAATCCGGCGCAATGCGCGCTTGGCGGCGTCCATGTCGTCTGCCTCGATTGCACGGTCGACCTCGGCCAGTTCCTGCTGCAGCGCCTGCATGCCTTCATCGTAGGTGGATGGGTCGCTGCGATAAGGCTGACGGCTTGCCCGCTGCGCGTCGCTTTCGAGCCTGGTCACGTAGCCGCGCAGCTCGGGTATCGTGGTGCTGGACATCGCGCCCTGCATGGCCAATTTCATGTCCTTCATCAGTGTTTTGATCTCGCCTGCATGGGCCAGCGGCGCGGCCACAAGCAGCGAGACGCACAGCAACGTTCGGAAATGGGGGGGGAACGGCAGCGTAGCCATGGGCATTGATCCTGTAAGGACAGTGAATGCCCGGGAGAATAGGCAGGTCAGGTTAACGGATTCTTAACGAGCCGCCATGGCGGCACATGGTCTTGATACACGTGCGTGTATGCGGTTATCGTTGCCACCGGGAACGAACAGGAGCACGACACCATGCGCGTATTACTCGTCGAGGACGACAGGCTGATTGGCAGCGGCGTGGAAGACGGCCTGATCGAGGCGGGCATGACGGTCGACTGGGCGTGCGACGGCAAGCACGCGCAACTGGCACTGGAAACCACGCCATATGACCTGGTCATACTCGATCTTGGCCTGCCCCGCGTGTCGGGGACCGAACTACTCGACTGGATTCGCAAGCGCCGCGACCATACTCCCGTGCTTGTCATGACTGCGCGCGACACCGTTGCCGATCGGGTGAGTGGCCTGAGCGCCGGCGCCGATGACTATCTCGGCAAGCCGTTCGACCTGACCGAACTGGTCGCGCGATGTCGCGCGGTCGTACGGCGCTCGCAGGGCCGCGGCACCGATACGATTGAATACGGCGACCTGCTGGTTGATCCTGAGCGCCTGACGGTCATACGCGGAAGCAAGCACATCGCGCTCAGTTCGCGCGAGTGCGCACTGCTGGTCGAACTGCTTGCGAATCAGGGCCGTCCTCTTTCTCGCGCGCGTCTCCAGGATAGCCTTTACGGCTGGAACGAGGAGATCGAAAGCAATGCGATCGAGGTGCATATCTCGAACCTGCGCAAGAAGCTGGGCGCCCAGTTGATCCGGACGATCCGCGGCGTTGGCTATGTGGTGGAGAAGGCAACGTGATGCGGTCGATCCGGCGACGTCTGACCTTGCTGGTGTTGTCTGCCATCGTACTGGTGTGGTTGTACTCGCTTTATTCGAGCTATCACCAGGCAATCCATGAAGTCGAGGAATGGGACGAAACACGCGTCGAACAGGTCGCCCATGCGCTGCTCGTGCTCGACGTACGCGATCTGCCGGCTTTTGCGGGCGCGAGCCTCGCGCCTCGCGACGACGACGGAGACAACGATGCCTCAATGCGGCTGCTGTATGAGGTGACTGCTGCAGATGGACGGGTGCTGGCCGCGAGTCCCGGTCTATCGTCGCTTGGCCTGCCGGCACGGCCGGCCCACGCATCCGGCCTGCTACGGGTCGACGATGCGAAGTGGCGTGTCTACGTGCTCGGCGATACCGCGCGCGGCCGTACCGTGCGAATCTTCCAGCAGCGCATGCATCGCTCGGAGCTCTCCTCAATGGTCGCGCTGCGCATCGCCCGTCCACTCGCTTTGGTGTTGCCTGTGCTGGCCATGCTTGTCTGGTTTGCGATCGGCCGCAGCCTGACACCCTTGCGCACACTGTCGGAAGCGATCGAGGCACGATCACCCGACAGTCTCGACGCCGTCGCGGACAAAGGCGTTCCAGACGAGGTCTTTCCGCTCGTCGCTGCGCTCAATACGCTGTTGCAACGTCTGCGCCAGTCGCTGGAGCGCGAGCGCGCTTTTACCGGTGACGCGGCACACGAACTCAAGACCCCGCTCGCCGCCATCAAGGTCCAGGCACAAGTCGCGCTCACCGCGCGCGATCCGGAACGTCAGCGTCGGGCCATGCAGCGCGTGGTGGAAGCGGTGGATCGGAGCACGCACCTGGCCGATCAGTTGCTCGCGCTGGCGCGGCTCGAGGAAAGCGCGCCGCTTCCCAGTGCGCGAGTCGATCTCGCGGACATGGCCAAGGCATGCATCGTCGACCAGCATGCCTTTGCGGATCACAAGCAGATTTCGCTGACGCTGCAGGCCGATGGAGCGACCATCGTGCGTGCGCCGCCCGCGCTGGTGCGCATACTGCTAGACAATCTCGTCGACAATGCAATCAAGTACGGGCACGCGCAGGGGCGCGTGGAAATCGCTATCTGGAGCGATCCCGACGCGGTGTTTCTCGAGGTGCGCGACGACGGCCCCGGTGTCGCGCAGGAGAACCGGCCACGCCTGCACGATCGCTTCTTTCGTGCAGCGAATCACGTCGAGAAAGGAAGCGGGCTGGGCCTGTCGATCGTCGCACGCATCGTGGCCAAATTGCGCGGGAAACTGGCGTACACATCCGGAATTGATGGGAAGGGGTTCGGCGTGTACGTCGCGCTGCCTTTGCATATGCCCTAGTCGCCGCGTGATATTTTTCAACTCAGCTTCCTTGCTCTGTTGCAGATGCTGTGGCCCGACATCGTCGTCGGGTCAGTTCGCCCATCGGCGTCGGTACAGGCATTGACACACGTCAAAATGAATCGAACTCCCGCAGGCATGATGAAAGGCCATTTGATGCAAGACCAGGACACGTCATCGTGATGAGGCCCGGCCATGTACCGATTCGATGCAATGAGGCGCTCCCGGTCAACGGACACATATGCTATGCCGAGATGCATTTCATGAAGTCCGCCAGGACCGCCCCCACGTCTCGAATCAATCGACGACAAGATTGTTGTCGACACTGACGAGAAACATCGGTAACTGAATTGCTGCATCCGAACGTAGAGAACGATGGGGCGGTATTCGATACGTCCGCACCCGCATTGCCAGGCACGGTCCGCTGTGCCACGTCGTTCACGCGTCATTCCGGTTCTTCCTCGGAGCGCCCCGGCCATAGCGGTATTGTTGCGGTGACTCTCAGACGGTGACAACCGAATGCAAGATGATTAAAGGTCAATCAGAACGGGAAACCACATGCCATCACGACTCGCGTTACTGGAAGCACCGACCAGATACATGTTCTTCACCGGAAAAGGTGGAGTGGGAAAGACGTCGGTTTCCACCGCCGTAGCTATCGCGCTGGCCGACGCCGGCAAAAAGATCTTGTTGGTTAGCACAGATGCCGCGTCCAATCTTGACGAAATGCTCGGTATTGAATTGATCAATACTCCGGTCCCGGTACCGGGCGTGGTCGGACTGCGCGTACTGAACATCGACCCAGACGTCGCCGCGGAGAACTATCGCGTTCGCGTTGTCGAACAGATGGACCCCGAGGCGAGTGCCGACGAAATTGCGACCGTGCGAGAACAGCTATCGGGTGCCTGCACCACCGAGATTGCCACGTTTGATGAGTTTTCCAGCTTACTTTCTCACGGTGCATCTGACTTTGATCATGTGGTATTCGACACAGCCCCCACCGGGCACACGTTGCGGTTGTTGAGCCTGCCCAAAGCGTGGAGCGGGTTCCTTAAGGGTAATGACCGGGGGGCGTCCTGCCTGGGGCCGCATTCCGGCTTGAAAATGCAGGAGAAACTCTTCAATCAGGCGTTGGCAGCGCTTAACGACGCGAGTATGACAACCATCGTGCTGGTAGCCCGGCCCGAAACTGGCGCATTGGAAGAGGCCGCGCGTACGTCGTCCGAGCTGCGAGATCTGGGGCTGGCAAATCAGCGCCTTGTCCTGAACGCGGTTTTCCAGGCAAGCCAATCCCATGACCGCATTGGCGACGCTCTTGATGCCTTGGGAAAGAAGGCTCTCGCAGCCATGCCGGAAGCGCTGCGCCGGCTTCCCACGGATCATGTGCCGCTGCGCGCAGTGGACTCAGTGGGCTTACCTGCGCTCCGAGCCCTCCTGGCCCCGGAATTGACATGGGTAAGCAATGTGCCTCGCGGCGTGCTCACGCACCTTGCACACCACCCCATGTCGGAATTGGTTAAGGAATTGGCCCACGCCGATCGGGGGCTGATCATGGTCATGGGCAAAGGTGGCGTCGGCAAGACAACTATCGCGTCCGCTATCGCCTTGGGGCTGGTTCGCAGCGGGAAGTCGGTGCATCTGACCACTACTGATCCAGCTGCGCATCTAGCGATGACCCTTCAGGGAAATGTCCCGGGACTCACTGTGGGGCGAATTGACCCCGAAGTGGAAACCAGGAAGTATGTGGACAAGATCGTGGCTGCACGTGCGCCCCGAATGACAGAGGACGAGAAGGCACTGCTCATTGAGGACCTGCGATCCCCCTGTACTGAAGAGGTCGCTGTGTTTCATGCCTTCTCGCATGTCGTGTCTCAGGCTGGCAGCTCATTCGTGGTACTGGATACCGCTCCGACCGGTCACTCTCTGTTGCTGATGGACGCCGCGGGCGCCTACCATCGTCAGATGGTACGCGCGTTTGACGACAAGGCTCCCGGCCGCATCGTGACACCGTTGATGCGATTGCAGGATACTAACTACACGAGGATCATCCTGGTCACGTTGCCAGAAACGACGCCGGTGTCACAGGCAGCGGCATTGCAGGAAGATCTACGCAGGGCCGATATCGAACCATTTGCATGGGTGGTCAACCGGTCATTGCTGGCCACGGATACTAATGACTCAGTGCTGCTGGCGCGTTTGAACAGTGAAAGAAAGCAAATGGAGCGGGTGGCAACGCTATCGAAACATGGGGTCTATGTGGTTCCATGGCGAGCCGATCCACCGGTGGGAATCCTTGGGCTTGAAAAGCTACTTGAAGGCGACTGACGGCCGAGGCTGCCTTTGAAGCATGTACACGCGCCTTGGGCAGGCCGGAACCGGACATTTCTTATATGGTCGCCTCCCATTTGCAAGGCAATTGTGCGTGGCGAGGAGGGTGGTTGCGGACTTATATCCGGACTCGATCGCGGGCATGCCCGCCGGCCCCGATGGATTTCGCCGCAAGGGTCCTAATCTAATTGGCGGACTCGAAGTCCGAGAAATGTCTCAGGCTTGCCCTTGCACGGTCCAACCTGTCTTGCCATCGTTCAATTTACCTGTGCAACCGTGAATGGTTAAAGCGTGTGCCTGGGGGCCGTCACTGTGCCGGTGTCGACTGATACGTTCGCCCATACGCCAGCAGTGCCCAGATCGTTCGCGCCATCTTGTTGGCCAGCGCGACAGCGACGACGTTCGTGGGACGTCGGGCCAACAGTGCACGCAGTCGTTCCGGCAGATGTTTCGCCGCTGAGATGACGAATCGGGCGCCGTGGATCAGCAGCGTTCGTAAATACACGTCACCGCGTTTGCTGATGCCACCGAGCTTCACCTTGCCGCCAGAACCGTTCTGTCGTGGCACCAGGCCCAGATAAGCGGCAAACTCTCGCCCTGAACGGAACGTCTTTGCCTGTCCGATCACAGATACCGCCGCAGTCGCGGTGAGCACACCCACGCCAGGAATCTCCGAGATGCGACGGCATGCGTCGTCGTTGCGCCGCCAGTCGAGAATGCGACGTTCGAGCCGTGCGATCTGCTCGTCGAGTTCACGAAGTCGCGAGAATTGATCCTGCAGGCTGTCTGCGAGCATAGCTGGCAGCTGGTCGGCCAGTGAGGCCAGCGCGAGTTTGGCGGCCTCGATTGATGCCCGGCGCCCCTGAGGCAGGACGACTCCGAATTCATAGAGCAGTCCACGAAGCTGGTTGACCTGCATGACGCGAATGCGGACCAGTTGCTGGCGGATGCGGTGCATTGCGAGCATGGCCTGCTGGTCTTCGGTCTTGACGGCCACGAACCGCATGCCCGGACGCTGGGCGGCTTCCCAGATCGCCGCAGCGTCGGCTGCGTCATTCTTGTTCGACTTCACGAACGGCCGCACGAACTGGGCTGCGATGAGCCGCACGTCGTGGCCAAGTCGCGCCAGGACGCGGGCCCAGTGATGGGCGCTGCCACAGGCTTCCATGACGACACGACTCGCAGGCCGGTTGGCAAAGAACGGCACGAGCTGGGCGCGTTTGAGAACCTTGCTGCGAATCGTGCCAGTATCTGGCTCGACATAGTGAATCTGGAATACGCGTTTGGCCAGGTCGATGGCAATGGTCGTGGGTTCCATCTGGTTCTCCTTGACGGCAGGACTGCCGAACCAGCAATGTCGCACGTTCAGCCCACGGGCCTGCGGCGTTGAGCGGCCCGTTAAGGCGGGAGGCGACCATTCCATCTATTTGGGACCTACACATAGTGTCAAAGCCAGATTGAAATGTCGTAGCGCCGGCTATTTACAGATGTCGTGTTTC